>DATAKH010000119.1:0-1824 GCA_036261735.1 Sphingomicrobium sp. | reverse complement strand
CGTTCATCACCGCCGACCAGAACGGGCCGAAGCACCTGAACATCAAGCTCAGCCGCTCGAAGCTCGAGGCGCTGGTCGACGACCTGATCCAGCGCACCATCGAGCCCTGCAAGAAGGCGCTCAAGGATGCGGGTATGGACGCCAAGGACATTGCGGACGTCGTCCTGGTCGGCGGAATGACGCGGATGCCGCGGGTTCGCGAAGTGGTGAAGGAATTCTTCGGCAAGGACCCGCACACCGGAGTCAACCCGGACGAGGTCGTCGCCATGGGCGCGGCGATCCAGGCCGGAGTCCTCCAGGGTGACGTCAAGGACGTGCTCCTGCTCGACGTGACTCCGCTCAGCCTTGGAATCGAGACTCTCGGCGGCGTGTTTACGCGGATGATCGACCGCAACACGACAATCCCGACCAAGCGCAGCCAGGTTTTCTCGACCGCTGACGACAATCAGAGCGCGGTCACGATCCGGGTCTTCCAGGGCGAGCGCGAAATGGCGGCCGACAACAAGGTGCTCGGCCAGTTCGACCTGGTCGGAATTCCGCCGGCTCCGCGCGGAGTGCCGCAGATCGAGGTCACTTTCGACATCGACGCCAACGGCATCGTCAACGTCAGCGCCAAGGACAAGGGCACCGGCAAGGAGCAGCAGATCCGGATCCAGGCCTCGGGCGGCCTCGCCGACGAAGACATCGAGAAGATGGTCAAGGAAGCCGAGCAGTTCGCCGAAGAGGACAAGAAGCGGCGCGCCGGGGCCGAGGCGAAGAATAACGCCGAGAGCCTCATCCACACGACGGAAAAGCAGCTTCAGGAGCATGGCGACAAGGTCGACGAGTCGGTGAAGTCGGAAATCGAGAACGCCATTTCGGAAGCCAAGGCGGCAGTCGAAAGCGGCGAGCCCGAGCAGATGACCGAGAAGACCAATGCGCTCGCCCAGTCGGCGATGAAGCTCGGCGAAGCCATGTACAAGGCGCAGCAGGCCGAGACCGAAGCCGCGGCCGGTGCCGATGCGGGCACGTCCCCGCCGCCGACCGGCGAGGAAGGCGAGGCCGGGACCGCCGACGAAGAGGTCGTCGACGCGGAATTCTCGGAAGTCGACGAAGAGAACAAGGGATGATTGCGGTGCCGGCCCAACCGCCGGCACCTAGTCGGCGTACCGGGGGAGTGTGATGGTCGAGCAGGATTATTACGAGCTGTTGGGCGTTCCCCGCGGCGCGGACCTGCACACGATCAAGTCTGCCTATCGCCGGCTCGCCAAGGAGCATCACCCCGACCGCCACAACGGCTGCACCGAGCAGGAGGCGCGGTTCAAGGCGATCAGCGAAGCCTATGACGTGCTCAAGGACCCGCAGAAGCGGGCCGCCTACGACCGCTTCGGAAAAGCGGCCTTCCAGAACGGCGGAGGCGGCGGTCAGGACCCGTTCGGGTCGGCGGGCTTCGACGGCTTCTCGGACATTTTCTCGTCCATCTTTGGCGATTTCATGGACCGCTCGGGCGGTGCCCGCGCCAATCCGGCTCGCGGCGCCGACCTTCGCTACGATCTCGAGCTGAGCCTCGAGGAAGCGTTCGCGGGCAAGGAAGCGACGGTCACCGTCGATGCGCTCGGCAAGTGTGAGACCTGTCACGGCCACGGTTGCGCGGAAGCGGCGAATTGCGCGCGCACCTGCAACACCTGCGGCGGTATGGGCAAGGTCCGCGCGCAGCAGGGCTTTTTCGTCGTCGAGCGCGGCTGCCCCACTTGCCGCGGAAGCGGCGAAGTCATCTCCGACCCGTGCCGGGCCTGCGAAGGCGAGGGACGGACTCTCAACAAGCGCAAGCTGACGGTGAAGATC
>DATAKH010000117.1:0-5825 GCA_036261735.1 Sphingomicrobium sp. | reverse complement strand
CCCAGGTCTCGAGGTTGAGGGAGCTTAGGCAGCAGACCGCGGTGCGGTCGGCGCCGAGATGGTCGCGGCCGGTCGGAAGGGTGATCTCCGAGCACAGGTTGGAGGTCGTCACCTTGAGCCCGAGGTCGCGGTGGTGCTTGGGCATCGACCGGTTCACCTGGTCGATGAAGATGATATAGGGCTCGCCGGTCGCAAGCCGGGTCTCGACCAGCTTCTGGAACAGGGCGCGGGCGTCGACGGTCGATCGGACGCTGCCGTCCTTGGGCGATTTCAGCTCGAACTCGGCGCCCTCGCGGACCGCTTCCATGAACTCGTCGGTGATCAGCACGCCGTGGTGGAGGTTGAGCGCCTTGCGGTTGAAGTCGCCCGACGGTTTGCGGATTTCGAGGAATTCCTCGATTTCCGGGTGGTTGATGTCGAGGTAGCAGGCCGCCGACCCGCGCCGGAGCGAACCCTGCGAAATCGCCAGCGTCAGCGAGTCCATCACCCGGACGAACGGAATGATTCCGCTGGTCTTGCCGTTGAGGCCGACAGGTTCGCCGATTCCGCGGACATGGCCCCAGTAGGTGCCGATGCCGCCGCCGCGGCTGGCAAGCCAGACATTCTCGTTCCAGGTGCCGACAATGCCCTCGAGGCTGTCGGAAACGCTGTTCAAATAGCAGCTGATCGGAAGCCCGCGGCCGGTGCCGCCGTTCGACAGGACCGGGGTCGCCGGCATGAACCACAGCTTCGAGATATAGTCGTAGATGCGCTGGGCGTGCTCGGCGTCGTCTGCATAGGCCGAGGCGACGCGCGCGAACAGATCCTGGTTGCCTTCGCCCGGAAGCAGGTAGCGGTCGCGAAGCGTGTCCTTGCCGAACTCGGTCAAAAGCTCGTCGCGCGACGGGTCGGTGGTCACCGGATAGGCCGGCGCCGCGACGCTCTTGCTCGACGGCGCGGAGGCCGTGACGTCGTCGGTAGGAACTTCATTGCCGGTCGTGAAATCCATCGCGCTTACCCCGTCGCTTGCCGACTCGCTGGAGCCGGATGTTCTCTAATCGTTCTACTCGTTCGACGCCGTCGAGACGAGTCACTTTGCAGCGCCGGGAGGGGGTTTGCCATGGCGCCGCCCTGTGGAAATCGGGGACGAGTTCGTCCGTCACC
This sequence comes from Sphingomicrobium sp., assembly GCA_036261735.1. Classification (GTDB taxonomy): domain Bacteria; phylum Pseudomonadota; class Alphaproteobacteria; order Sphingomonadales; family Sphingomonadaceae; genus Sphingomicrobium. Next base: position 4,682 of record DATAKH010000117.1, on the reverse strand, counting down.
GGAATATAGCTATTCCGGCGCCGAACACCAGCAGTTGAGTGTCCCCCCCTCCCGCGCTACTACCTATTGTGCCTCAATGGGCGCGGGATGCAAGCGGGTAAATGCGATGTGAAGCAAATTTCCTGTGGATTTGCAGCAGCGCAACAGCGCGCTTCAGGCGACGAGCAGCCGGGCGCCGGCGAACACGAGGACGAAGGACAGCGCGATCCTGACCAGCTTCTCGCTCACTCGGTGGACGAGCAGCGAGCCGACGATGATTCCCGGGATCGATCCGATCAGCAGGTTGAGGAGAAGCCCGCCGTCGACGCTTCCGATGACCAGGTGGCCGATCCCGGCGACAAAGGTCAGCGGGATCGCATGGACGATGTCGGTGCCGACGATCTGCTTGGTGTTGAGCCGGACCGGGTAGAGGAAGACGAGCAGTGTCGCCCCAAGCGCGCCAGCCCCGATCGAGGTCAAAGTCACGAGCACTCCGAGGACCGCGCCGGCAAGGACCGTAAGCGGGACCTGCATTGGCGGTGGAGTGACTTGTCCGCCATCCGATCGGGCGACCACCCAGCGGTGAAGCGCCGGCCGGGCCAGCGTTGCCGTAGCCGTAACCAGGAGCACCAGGCCGAGCGCGAATGGAAGCCAGCCGTGCTTAACCTGGCTCCAGTGCATCGCGTTGAGAACGACGAGCGTGACGATTGCCGCGGGGATGCTCCCCGTCATCAGCCGCCGGACGACGAGGAGATCGGCAGTGCTCTTGATGTGGTGGATGGCGCCGCCGACGGTCTTCGTGATTCCGGCGAACCACAGGTCGGTACCGATCGCCGTCGTCGGGGCCACCCCGAACAGGAGAATCAATATCGGCGCCATCAGCGAGCCGCCGCCGACGCCGGTTAATCCGACAAGCAAGCCGACGAAGAAGCCGGCGACGGCGTGAAACAGGTCCATCGCGCGCCGCTAGCACGCGTTCACGGACTTGGGGAGAAGCTTCAATGGCTCCGCTTTCACGGCGCGATGACCGCCAGCGCCTTCGGCCGGATTCGGTAGGTGAGCGGTGTCGGCATCCGCTCCGTCTCGCCGTCCAACGAGATCGTCAGCACCGGTCGCCCGGAATCGACGCGCAGCTGGCGCACCTTCTCCAGGCTGGCCACGTCGGTCGGCCGGCGCCGGCCAACAAGCGCACGGAGGGTCGCGGCGCAAAAGCCGAGCCGCGACTTGCGCCTGAGCACGACCACCGACAGCTCTCCGCCGTCGAGCCGTTCCCGCGTTCCGGCGCGGGGTAGCTCGAGCCGGTAGGCGTTGTTGCCGACGAACAGCAGCGGCGTGTCGACGTGGGCGCTCGTCTCGTTGACCGTCAGCGTCAGAGTGCGGCTGGAAAAGCGAAGCAGAGTGCGCGCAGCCGCGACCGCCATCGCCAACCGCTTGCTCCGTCCCATCCGCATTTGCTGCGAGTCACGGTCGAGCACCATCAGTGGATAGATTCCGATGGCGCTGTTGTTGATGAAGGTTCGGCCATTGACCTCGCCCAGGTCGACCTTGCGGCTTTTCCCTTCGGCGATCAGCTTCGCGGCGTCGGCGAGGTCGAGCGGAATTCCGAGGTCGCGGGCGAAATGGTTGAGCGTCCCGAGCGGGAGGACCCCGAGCACGGATTGCGTGCCGGCGAGCGCGCCGGCGGCCGCGCTGACCGTGCCGTCGCCGCCGCCGGCGATGACCAGCTCGGCTCCATCGGCGACCGCGGCCGCGGCTGCCTCGGGGATCTTTGAACCGTCGAGCCATTGCGGCTCACCTGCGATTCCCGCGTCCCTCAAGGCACGAGCGACCGGCTGCCGATCGCCGACAGATCCGCCGCCGCGGTTGACGAATATTGCCGTTTTCATCCGCGCGCTAACGCGCGAGCGGCATTTATGACTCGCTCGCCTCGCCGGCGGTTGCGGTTTCCGCCGTAGCGGGGCAGTCCCCAATCCGCTTGGCGGTGACCTTGCGGGTCAAGGTATAATTGCCCTTACCCTCGAAGCTGGTTGTCGTCTCGACATCCGCGTCGAGCGATTCGGCGGTGAACTTGCCGGTCACCATCGACGACAATTTGCCGTCCTTCCGCTCGCACGTCAGCTGGACGTTGACGATACCGTTGCGGACATAGCTCTGGACCGCGTGGCAGTCGTCACCCTTTTCGGCGAATGCGGAGGGCTCGATCTTGCCGCCGGCGGCGATGCAGGTTCGATCCGCGAATGTCGCGGCGGCTTCGCTTGCCCCCTCGCCGGCACCCTTCTTGTCGGCGTCGGTGCGCTTGATGTCGGTCCAGCCAAGCTCATATTCGCCTGGCTGAAGCGCCGCCGCGACGGCCTCGGCCTGCGCCTCCTGCCCCGAGTTTCCGCAGGCGCTCACCAGTGCGGCCGCCGCCGCGATCCCAATCATACGCATGGTCACTTCCCCCTCTCTCGCTCAGGTCTCCTTGCCCGTGCAGGCGCCGACGCGTTTCGCGTCGACCGTCATCTGCATCGACATCCCATCGTCATCCCTGCCGTCCTGCGTGCGCGACTTCATCTGCATCCGGTAATGGTCCGGTGCGTAGGTCCCCGCCATTTCCATGATCTGAGTCGCGCCGCCCTGGCTGCAGCGCATCTGCGCATCGATCTTGCCGCCGCCCATCGTGAAATGATCGTAGCGGCACTGGTCGTTGCCCGAGAAGAAGGTCGCCTTGGGCTGCCTCGCCTCCTCGGGCGTCAGGCAGGTTTCCGTGGTGCGCGTCTCGGCGATCATTTTCTGCATCTGCTCCGCGGCCTGCGGCGGCATTCCAGGCAAGTCCATCTCGTCGATCTTCACGGTGGACACCCACTTGCCCGGGCTGATCACGCCGGCCTCGTCGGAAGCCTCGCGGACCTTCTCGGTCACTTCCTCGACGCTGGCGTTCTTCTCGTCGACCTCGGGCTCCGGCCCGCAGGCGGCCAGTGGGAGAGCCAGGCTGAGCAGAAGGATTGCGCGCTTGGTCACGACTCGGGATCCCCTGTTGATACGCGGCGCGTTGCGCCTGTTTCCCGGCTCCACCATATGCGCTTGCGATGGCGATTCAAATCCGAACGACGCTGGCGGAGCCCGAAACCGGCGAGACCTTCGTTCCGCACAAGCCTGCGCGGCCGGAGAAGGCCGAGGGCGGGAAGAAGTTCGTGCTCAATTCGGAATATGAGCCTGCCGGGGACCAGCCGCAGGCGATCAAGGAACTGACCGAAGCTGCGGCCGACGGCGAGAGGAGCCAGGTGCTCCTCGGAGTGACCGGCTCGGGCAAGACCTTCACCATGGCCAAGGTTATTGAAACGCTGCAGCGGCCGGCGCTGGTGATCGCGCCCAACAAGATCCTCGCCGCGCAGCTCTACGGCGAGTTCAAGAGCTTCTTCCCAGACAATGCCGTCGAATATTTCGTCAGCTACTACGATTACTACCAGCCCGAAGCCTACGTGCCGCGAACCGACACCTATATCGAGAAGGAGTCGAGCGTGAACGAGGCGATCGACCGGATGCGCCACTCGGCGACCCGGTCGCTCCTGGAGCGCGACGACGTGATCATCGTCGCCTCGGTGTCGTGCCTGTACGGAATCGGCTCGGTCGAAACCTATTCGGCGATGACCTTTTCGCTGAAGAAGGGCCAGAACGCCGACCAGCGCGAAGTTATCCGCAAGCTGGTCGCGCTTCAGTACCGCCGCAACGACCAGGCGTTCGCCCGCGGCGCCTTTCGGGTGCGCGGCGACAATCTCGAGATCTTCCCTTCGCATTATGAGGACAGGGCGTGGCGCGTGTCGTTCTTCGGCGACGAGATCGAGGAGATCGTCGAGTTCGACCCGCTGACCGGAAAGAAGGCTGCGAGCCTCGACAGCATCAAGGTCTACGCCAACTCGCACTATGTGACCCCTGGCCCGACCTTGAAGCAGGCGATGGAGGCGATCCGCCATGAGCTCGCCGAGCGATTAAAGGAATTGCAGGCGGAAGGGCGGCTGCTCGAAGCGCAACGGCTTGAGCAGCGGACAAATTTCGACCTAGAGATGATCGCCGCGACCGGAAGCTGCGCCGGGATCGAGAACTACTCGCGCTTCCTCACCGGCCGCCTCCCCGGCGAGCCGCCGCCGACCCTGTTCGAATATCTCCCCGACAACGCGCTCCTGTTCATCGACGAAAGCCACCAGACGGTGCCGCAGATCGGGGCGATGGCGCGCGGCGACCACCGGCGGAAGATCACGCTGGCCGAGTACGGATTCCGGCTGCCGAGCTGCATCGACAATAGGCCGCTACGCTTCAACGAATGGGACGCGATGCGCCCGCAGACGACGTTCGTCTCGGCCACCCCCGGTCCGTGGGAGATCAACGAGACGGGCGGCGTGTTCTCCGAGCAGGTGATCCGCCCGACCGGCCTCATCGACCCGCCGGTCGAGATCAAGCCGGTCGAGGACCAGGTCGACGACCTCGTCAACGAGGCCAAGCTGACCGCCAAGAAGGGCTATCGGACCCTGGTCACGACGCTGACCAAGCGGATGGCCGAGGACCTTACCGAATACCTCCACGAGGCGGGGCTGCGCGTCCGTTACATGCACTCGGACGTCGAGACGCTGGAACGCATCGAGCTGATCCGCGACTTGAGGCTCGGGGTCTATGACGTGCTCGTCGGCATCAATTTGCTGCGCGAGGGGCTCGACATTCCCGAATGC
>DATAKH010000114.1:0-18336 GCA_036261735.1 Sphingomicrobium sp. | reverse complement strand
CTCAACGCCAATTATGTGCTGCGCGCGCTAGAAGATGTGCTCGATGCGCCGTTCGCGAAGAGCGGGCCGTGCATGCACGAGGCGATCTTCTCGGACCGCGGCTTCTCAGGCGGATTAAGCACGATCGACCTTGCCAAGGCTCTGATCGACGAAGGCTTCCATCCGATGACGATGTATTTCCCGCTCGTCGTGCACGGAGCGATGCTGGTCGAACCGACGGAGACGGAATCGAAATACGCACTCGACCAGTTCATTGCCGCGATGCGCTCGATCGCCGAGCGCGCCAAGGCCGGCGACGAGAGGCTCAAGTCGGCGCCGGTCTATGCCCCGAGGCGGAGGCTGGACGAAACTCTGGCGGCGCGGAAGCCCGTCCTCGTCTACCGCGAGCCGGAGCAAGCAGAGGCGGCCGAGTAGGCGTCAGAGCCAGCGGCGCACTCGCGCCTTATAGGCGAGGTATTCGTCGCCGAAGGTCCGCTCCAGATAGGCTTCCTCGCGCGCGATAACGTAGAGCTGGATGATGATCAGCACCGGTATCAGGAGCACGAGCGCGAGAAGGCTGTCGAACAGGACCGCAATGCCCGCGTAGATCAGCGCCATGCCGAGGTACATGGGATTGCGCGTCCACCGGTAGATGCCCGACGTGACGAGCCGGCTGGCCGGCTTGAACGGAATGATTGCCGTGCGCAGTCGATGGAACAAGCCAGCGCCGGCCAGGGGCCCAACGATCACGCCAATGGCGATGACGCCCCAGCCGAAAAGATCGCGGGTGCTCGACTCCATTCCCAGGTCGGGGAAGGCGAAAGCACGGCCGGCCCAGATTCCGAAGACCAGGAAGCCGAGATAGATCAACGGCGGCGGAAAGCGGACGTTGGCGCTGTCGACCTGTCCATTCATGCCTGTCCCTCCCATGGATTGCCCGACTATAGCGCACGTACCATGAATGACGATCGCCGCTTCTACGAAACGCCTGCCGCTGCCGGGCAGCGCTCCGCGCCGGCGGCGCTTCGCAACCGCGAGCCAATCGCCGACGTCCTCGCCGAATGGCTACCCGACGCAGGCCTCGTCCTCGAAGTGGCGAGCGGGACGGGCGAACATGCGGTCCATTTCGCCAGGCGCTTTCCCGACCGCGACTGGCAGCCGAGCGACACCCATCCCGAGGCGCTGGCTTCTATTCGGGCATGGCGGCAACAATCGGCACTTGCGAATTTGCGCGAGCCCATCGAGCTCGATGCCTCTGCGCCGGACTGGCCGATCGGCCGGGCCGATGCCGTTCTCAACATCAACATGGTGCATATCAGCCCGTGGAGCGCGGCGATCGGGCTGCTCGAAGGTGCCCGGAAGCTGCTTGGCGAAGGCGCGCCGCTGATTCTCTACGGTCCTTGGCTAAGCGACGGGATCGAAACCGCTCCGAGTAACCTCGGTTTCGATTCCGACTTGAAAGCACGAGATTCGGAGTGGGGGCTTCGAAAGGTCGAGGATTTCGCTGCCGGGGCGAAATCGCGAGGTTTCCAACTTGCCGCGCAGCGGCTGATGCCGGCGAACAACCTGATGCTTCTGTTTCGAAAGGAAACAGCCGCGAATCGCCGTTAAACTATGATTTACTCCCGAGGTATAACGTCTCTGTCGATGGACCATAGCCTTCAAAATCAAAACAGGCGGAACCGCCGCTCGAATGTGATGCTCAAGGCGACGCTGGAGGCGCCCGGCGCTTCGCTTCCCGTCGTGCTGCGCAATCTCTCCGAGAACGGCGCGCTGGTGCAAGGCGAGGAGCTTCCCCTTCCGGGCACTCGCGTCCTCTTCCACCGCGAAGGACTGAGCGTTCCGAGCCGAGTCGCGTGGGCGCATTGCAACCACGCCGGGCTAGAATTCGACTACCCGCTCTTCCCGCGAGAAGTTCTGCGGCACGTGCCGACCGGCGAGCGCAAGCCTCCGCCCGAGTTCGTGAAGCGTCCGGGTTTCGGTGCCCGGCCGCTCACGTCGAGCGAGCGTCGACTCATCGAAGCCTGGGCTATCGATCCGAGCGTGCACGATCGCCCGGGCCTCTAAACAGAAATGGAGTTTCTCCGCCCTGCCTAGCCGTTGCCGCGCTCGTGAAGCCACTTCACCAGCCCGGCTAGCGAGAGCACGCTGTTGAACGAGATTCCGTAGCGGCTGCCATGCTTCCACCGCACCGTGGCTGCTTGCGGCGAAAGCCCAGGGAGGCTCACGGTGACCTCTCCTCCAACACTCAGCGGATTGGGTGCTTCGACGCTGACTCCGCCCTGGGATATGTTCTGGAGCGAGGCCCTATGGACGATTGCGCCCTCGCGCACGAAGCAGACGCACTCCACTTCGATTCGCGGCATTCGCGGGCGCGGCCCGTCGACGCTTGACGTGAGCAGATCGATGACGTCCACCCGCTCGTCGAAGGTGATCCCGGCGTCGCTTCCGCGGACCCAGGTGACCTGGCCGGCAACCGGTTGCGATTCCTTGAGCTCAATCGACAGCACCGTGTCCGGTTCGAGAGAACAATAAGCGCGTATCGAGACTCCGCCGGCCGAGATATTCTTGACCAGGCACAACTCGCGGCGGTCGCCAAGGACAAGGGTCCCGACCCGGAACAGGGTCAGGTGCCGTTCGTCCGTCCTCCGGTCTTCTTCCGGCGGCCTTGGCGACATCGAATAGATCGTCGTTTCGATCGGCAGCTCTTCCAAACTCGCACCCCTGCCATCCGGCAATCACCGGCTTCTTTCGCGAACCTACTGTGAGTTGAAAGGCTTACCATCTGGTTTCGCATTGCTCCGGCGTGGCCGTGTCCCGCCTGCAATCAAGCGTGCGCTGGCCGGATCGGTGCCGATTGGGTAAAACCCGGTCATGTCGAACTGGACTCGAACGGTCGTCATCCGGTCGGCCGGCGTGCTGATCATGCTGCTTGCCCTCGGGTCGGCTCTCCTGCCGATGGCATCTGGGTTTTCGGCGCGGGTCGTGATCGGGTTTCTGCTGACGGCCGCCGGAGCGATCGAGCTCGCGTCGGTGTTCGCCCGCCGCGGGCACCATATCACCGCCGGAATCGCGGCCGCGGCGAGCCTGATTGCGGGGCTTCGGTTGGCGCTCGACCCGAACGCCAACTTTCCCACCATCCTCAATGTCGTCATCCTGTGGCTGGTGGTGAGAAGCGCGGCCCTGTTCATTTCCTCGCGGCACTCGCCGAGGCCGCTGTGCACCTGGGTCTATCTCGCCGCCGGGATCGACCTGCTTCTCGCGGTGCTGCTGCTCGCCGGCCTTCCGGTCGCGGTCCTCGTCTATGGCCTGTTCGGCCAAACGAGCGAGATTCTCGCGACCTTCGCCTGGGTGTTCGCGGCAAGCTTCGTCGCCGCCGGCTGGCTACTTGTCGCCGCGGCCCCGCTGCAGGCAGTCGAGACCGACTAGGGGTACAGCGCCTCGACGAAATGGAGCCCTTGCGGCGGCGCGTTGAAGCCGAGCGCCGAACGGTCGCGGGCTTCCAGCGCCCGTCCGATGTCCTGGGGTTTCCACTGGCCCCTGCCGACAAGCGCCAGGCAGCCGACCATCGATCGGACCTGGTGGTGGAGAAAGCTTCGAGCTGATGCCTCGATGCGAATTTCGTCGCCAACGCGCAAGACTTCGAGCCGGTCGAGCGTCTTTACGGGGCTGTCGGACTTGCAGTGGGCGGAGCGGAAGGTGGTGAAATCGTGGCGCCCGACCAGCATGGCCGCGCCCTCGGCCATTGCGTCTTCGTCGAGCGGGACGGCGACGTGCCAGACCCGGCCGAGGTCGAGCGCCGGCGGCGCCCTGCGGTTCAGTATCCGGTAGAGGTAGCGGCGGCCGATGCACGAGAAGCGCGCATGCCAGTCGCTGGGCGCATGCTCTGCCGAAAGCACCGAGATCGGGGCGGGACGAAGCAGCGCATTCACGCCTTCGCGAAGGCGGTGCTGAGTCAGCGTCTTCTCGATATCGACATGGGCGCTCATCGCCAGCGCATGGACGCCGGCATCGGTCCGCCCGGCTGCATGGACGGTCGGGAGTTCGCCGGTCATCCGGGCCAGCGCTTCCTCGATCGCCTGCTGCACCGACGGGCCATGATCCTGCCGCTGCCAGCCCATGAACGGGCCGCCGTCATATTCGATCGTCAGCCGCCAGCGGGTCACTTGAGGATGGTGCCTTTGGGGATCGGAAAGCCGCGAAGCAGCTCGCCTGCAGTCATGACGCCGCGTCCGGCGCGCTGGACCTTGAGCGGACGCACATAGCCTTCGCCCGCCGCGACGTTGAGGCAATCGTCGAGCACTTCACCGGCCTTGCCGCTCGCGTCGCCGATTTGGGCCTCGAGCAGTTTCACACGCTCTCCGTTCGCGTCGAACCAGGCACCGGGGGAGGGGGCGAAGGCGCGCACCTGCCGCTCGATCTCGGACGCGGTGCGACTCCAGTCGATCCGCGCTTCGGCCTTGTCAATCTTCGAGGCGTAGGTGACTCCCTCGTCGGGCTGGGGAACCGGTGGCGCTGGATTGTCGAGCCACTCGACCAGCGCCTGTGCTCCGAGTGAAGCGAGTTCGTCGGTCAGCTCGCCAGCAGTCTTGCTATCCACTTCCGTCTCGCGCTTCAGCAGCATCGGACCGGTGTCGAGCCCTTCCGCCATCCGCATGATCGTGACGCCTGTCACTTCGTCGCCTGCTAGGATTGCGCGCTGGATCGGCGCCGCGCCTCGCCAGCGGGGCAGAAGCGACGCATGGACGTTGATACATCCGGCCTTCGGTGCCTCCAGCACCGGCTTGGGCAGGATCAGCCCGTAGGCGGCGACGACCGCCAGGTCGGCATCGAGCGCCGCGAATCTCGCCTGCTCCTCGGGGCCCTTCAGTGTTCGGGGACAGCGGACCTCGACGCCGAGCTCTTCGGCGCGCTTGTTGACTGCCGTCTTCTGTTCGCCCTTCCCGCGCCCGGCGGGCCGCGCCGGCTGCGTATAGGCGCAAATCAGCTCGTGCCCCGCCGCGGCGAGGGCATCGAGGCTCGGCACCGCGAAATCCGGCGATCCCATGAAGACGATCCGCATTGCGTTGGCCTATGGCGCGGAGACGCGGAAATTCCTATCTCCGCGGCAGTGGCAAGCCAGGAAATCGAGACGTTGGCGAATGCGTTGGCACGGCTTCCGGGGCTTGGCCCCCGGTCGGCGCGCCGCGCGGTCCTGCACCTGATGAAGAAGCGCGAGACCACACTGGAGCCATTGGTGGCAGCGCTCCAGAAGGTCGCGGACACGCTTTCGACCTGCTCGACCTGCGGCAATGTCGACACATCAGATCCGTGTGGAATCTGCCGCGACCCGCGCCGCGACGACCGGTCCCTGTGCGTGGTCGAGGAGGTGGCGGACCTGTGGGCGCTCGACCGTTCGCGGCTCTTCCCGGGCCGCTATCACGTACTCGGCGGCCGATTGTCGGCGCTAGAGGGAGTTCGCCCCGATGACCTTACCATCGACAAGCTGGTGCGCCGGGTCGCCAAGGGGGGAATCGACGAGGTCGTGCTGGCCATGAACGCTACGCTCGAGGGGCAAACCACCGCGCACTACCTCGCCGAACGGCTCGAGACCTATCCGGTGCGGCTGACTCAGCTCGCTCACGGCCTTCCCGTCGGTGGCGAGCTCGACTATCTCGATGAGGGGACCCTTGCGCAGGCCCTTCGGGCGAGGCGGCCCCTCGGATGACGGCGCTCCCCGACTGGCAGCATTTGGCGATATACGCCGTGGGGATCGCGGTCATCGTCGTGATCCTCCAGCGCCTGCCGTACGTCGGCCGGATCTTCCGCTTCCTGCTGTCGTTCGCGATCCTCGCCTTCGCAGTCTTCCTCGTCCTGCAGCAGGCGCCCTATCAGCCGACGCTGGCTCGCTTCACCCAGCAGCTCGGCCTCGACAACCAGACCGTCGAAGGGAAAGAGCTTCGCGTTCGAATGTCCCCGGACGGGCATTTCTGGGTCAATGCGACGATCAACGGCGTCAAGCGACGAATGCTGATCGACAGCGGAGCCACGGTCACGGCGATTTCGCAGGAGACCGTGCGTGCCGCCGGGGTGGATACCGGGATGGGCGTCGCACCCGTCATCCTCCGCACCGCCAACGGCGCGACTCCGGCGCAAACGGGGACGATCGAGGAGCTTCGTGTCGGCAACATCCTCGCCCGCGACATCAAGGTCGTAAGCGCGCCCGGCCTCGGGCTCGACGTGATCGGGATGAATTTCCTGTCGGAGCTGCAGTCGTGGCGCGTTGAGGACCGGACTCTCGTCCTCGTTCCGCACCATCCGCAGAACTGAAACCCCCTCCCTCCCTTGCAGGGAAGGGGGGACGGACTTAAATTATGGTCATGGCCATCCGACCGATCGTTGAAGTTCCCGACCCGCTTCTGCGGCAGATATCCGCGCCAGTTGAGGCGGTGGACGACGAAGTGCGCGCGCTGATCGCCGACATGTTCGAAACCATGTACGCGGCGCCGGGCATCGGGCTCGCGGCGATCCAGGTCGGTGTTCCCAAGCGAATCCTCGTCATCGACCTCCAGGAGCCGGCGGAAGAGGGCGGCGAGCCGGTTAAGGATCCGCGCATCTTCATTAACCCGGAAATCCTCCAGTCCTCCGACCAGGAAGTGCCGTATACGGAAGGCTGCCTGTCGGTGCCGGACCAATATGCCGACGTCGACCGTCCGGACCGCATCCGCGCCCGCTGGCTCGACGAGAATGGCGACCGCCACGAGGAAGACATCGAAGGGCTGCTTGCGACCTGCCTGCAGCACGAGATGGATCATCTCGAAGGCATTTTGTTCATCGACCATCTGTCGCGGCTGAAGCGCGAAATGATCCTAAAGAAGCTCGCCAAGCAACGGAAAGAGCAGGAAAAGAGGGCGGCCTAGCCGATCCTCAAACATCGCGGCCGCAGAACACCAGGCCGCTGTCCGCGACCGTTTCCGATTCGAACAACATCGCCTTCGCCGATTCGGCGAAGCGGATTTCAAGCACGTCGTCAGTCGGCGGCCCCTCCGCAGTGCAGGTCGCGTCCACGTCGTAGCCGCCCGGCACTTCGCTTATCCGATTGAAGCTGCAACTCGATCCGGCCGGCGTGCGCAGGGTCGTGGCGGTGAATTGCCATGCCAGGGACTGGCAGGACTTCTCGTCCGCCGCCCATTTGCCGACGAAGCGCGGAATCGGTCCCGCCGCCGGCAGCTCTCCGGCACCCGCCGCGTCGGCCGGAGCGCCATCTGCGGCGCCGTTATCGTCCGGCTCGACGGTGATGATCGGGCCGTTCGGCTCGTTTCCGGTCGGGACGCTGTTGTCGCAGCCCGCCAGCGCAACCAGCGCGGCAGCTGCCAACCAGTTGCGCACGATCAACTCTCCGGTGTTATCGACTCGGCCGCGGCGCGGCAGTCGTTGGCGCACTCGCGGCACATCTGCGCGCACAGCTTGCAATGCTCGTGATCGTGCTTCTCGCATTCCGCGGCGCAGGCATCGCAAACCCGGGCGCAAACCTCCAGCATCTCCTTGAGCACGGCCTCGTTGGAGCCGGCCCGCCGCACCGCCAGCTTGCCGGTCGCCTCGCAAACGTCGGCGCAGTCGAGGCAGGCGCGGATGCACTGGGTCATGTCCATCGACTCGGCGACGCAGGCGTCGGCGCAGCTCACGCACATCCGAGCGCAATACATCAGGTGATGCGCGGCATCGCCGAGCGGCTGATTCACATGGCCCTGCACGTCGGGGTGCAGAGCGATCATCTTGCGAATGGACATGGCTTTCTCCTGCTCTCAGATGGCCGAACCTGTGGACACGAGGGTGGTTCCCGCTTGAGCGAGTCCTTTGCGAAGCGTAGGGTTCACATTCTGTTCCGTCAGGGGAATGAGTATGGATTGGGGCGTAATCGCGGCTGTTGTGGCTGCCCTCGCTGTCGGGGCGCTGATCGGCTGGCTGTACGCGGGCCGCGAGTCGGCGGCTGCAAAGCAGACTGCACAGACTCTTCGACTTCAGCTCGACGAAGTCGTCAAGGAACGCGACCAGGTGCGGGCCAGCCACGAAGCGTCGTCGCGCGAGCTGGCCGCGCTTCAGGCGGACGCGCGCAATTTCGAGCAACGGATGAAGGACCTCGCGCAATCGCGCGATTCGCTCGTCACGCAGTTCCGCGAGATTGGCGACCAGCTTCTCCAGAAAGCGCACAAGGATTTTCTCGAAAAGGCCGGAGTCCAGCTGTCGGAAGCCGACAAGGCATCGCAAGCCAAGCTCCAGACCCTGCTTCAACCCGTCGAGCTGACGCTGAAACAATATCAGGCAAAGCTCGACGCGATCGAGAAGGAGCGCACCCACAGCTATGGCGAGTTGCGCGGGCTGATGGGGGAGCTTCGCAAGGACCAGGGCCAGGTCCGCGACGAAACCCGCAACCTCGTCAACGCGCTGCGTTCATCGCCAAAGGCGCGCGGCCGCTGGGGCGAGCAGTCGCTTCGCAACGTGCTCGAGCAGGCAGGGTTGAGCCCCTACGCCGACTTCCAGACGGAAGTGACGGTCGATGGCGACGACGGGAAGCTTCGGCCAGACGTGATCGTGAACCTGCCGGGCGGACGCACGCTGGTGATCGACGCCAAATGCTCGCTGAACGCCTATCTCGACGCCTGCGACGAGGTCGACGACGACAAGCGGAAGTCCTGTCTCGAATCGCACCTCGCGTCGATCCGAAACCACGCGCAGCAGCTCGGGTCGAAGTCCTACTGGGCGCAATTCGGGGATTCGGCGGACTATGTCGTAATGTACATCCCCGGCGAGCATTTCCTCACCGCAGCGCTGGAGCTCGACCACGGGCTTTGGGACTGGGCGAACGAGCGCAAGGTGCTTCTTGCGACTCCGACCAACCTCGTCGCCATCGCGCGCACCGTGGCGAGCATCTGGAACCAGGAGAAGCTCGCCGCCGAAGCGGGGAAGATCGCCGAGCTCGGCCGCGAGCTTCACTCGCGGCTGGCGACGATGGCGGAGCATGTCGCGTCCGTCGGCACCAACCTCGGCCGGATGAACAACGCTTACAACAAGATGGTGGGAAGCCTTGAAAGCCAGGTGTTCACACAGGCTCGGCGCTTCGAGGACCTCGGCGCCGGAAGCGCGAAAGAAATCCCGCCGCCGCCGATGGTCGAAGCCTCGCCTCGGCCGCTTACGAAGCTCCCGGTCAAGGACGGTGAGCCGGTCGTCGTCTCGATCGACGACCCGCTTTCCCCGCGCCTGGAGAAGGCCGATGCCGACGCAGACGCCGACGAGGACTGAGTTCTAGGACACAGGATCGAGGGCGATCGACCCGGCGGCGTTGTTGAGGCCCATCCGCTCGTTGCTCGTGAAGCTGACCTGCATTGGCTGCTGAAGGATCGCGGCGCCCTGGCTCTCGAAGCTGGCGGCCGGCTCCGGGCAGCCCATCAGCGTCTGGTTGACGTTGCTGACGGTAAGGGTTCCGCCAACCAGGCGATAGCTGCCGCCCATCGAATTGCATCCGAACCGCGCGCCGAAGCCGCCGTTCGCCTCGAAGCGCATCGAATAATCACCCGCGGAGGGTGTCTGCCGCCCATTGACGGAGACGATGCGCCAACTCGTTCCGCTCAGCTCAGCGATCGGCGGAGGAGGCGGCGCGGCACAACTGGTCAGCGCTGCCGCAACGAACAACGCGGTCGCCATTGGAATCCGAAGCATCGGGAATCTCCTTCAGAGCCCGCCGCAACCCTCGTGCCGAACATCGTCGACATAGACCTGCACGCGGTCCGGGAAATCGCGCCCGTTCGCCGCGCAATGGCCGTGGACGATGTTCACGTTGATTCGCTTCGCCTGGTAGATTTCCCCGGCAATGCCGATGATCACGGCCGGCTTCGGCTCCACGATCGGCTGCTTTCCCGACGCGATGAAGGTGACGTTCTTGTCGTCGATGATGAGGTTCCACACCGAACCCTGCCCGACCGCGTGATAGGGCGCGGGGGGCGGCGGCGGATGGGGGAGGCAGCCGCCGAGGAATGCGGGAGCGATGAGGAGCGCGAGGCGCTTGTCCATGAAGCCACAAAGCCGCTGGCCGATGGGAGTTCCCGTCAGCGCCAGCTCGCCTTCACGGCAAACGCCATGACCGCCGCCGCCACGGCAGCGTTGAGGCTGTCCGCGCGGCCCGCCATCGGGATCTTCACCAGCAGGTCACACTCGCGTTCATAATCGGATGGGAGACCCTGCTGCTCGTTGCCGATCAGTAGGAAACAGGGCGCCTCGTAGCTCGCTTCGAGATAATCGGCCGAAGCCTTCAGGCTGGTCCCAACCAGTTGCGATTGCGCCGATCGCAGCCAGGCGAGGAAATCTGGCCAACTTGCGGTCGCGATCTGTTGGGTGAAGACGGCGCCCATCGATGCCCGCACCGCCTCGACCGAGAAGGGGTCGGCGCAATCATCGACGAGAACCAGCCCGCCCGCGCCGACCGCGTCGCCGGTGCGAAGGATCGTCCCGATGTTGCCGGGATCGCGAAGCGCCTGCGCGACGATCCAAATTGGAGCCGTGGAGCGGTCGATCAGGTCCAGCCGCGTCTCCGGCTGTGGGTAGGCGCCGAGGAGCATCTGCGGATTGTCCTTGCCGCTCATCTTGCCGAGGATGTCCGCCGTGGTCTCTATGGCCTCACCACCATTGGCTTCGGTTGCGGCGATGATCTCCGCTGCCAGCGGGTGTTTCGCGCCCTCCGCGGAAAAGGCGATGATCTCGGGCAGCCGTCCGCTGTCGCGCGCTTCGGCGATGATCCGCAGCCCCTCCGCCAGGAACATCCGCTCGGCCCGCCGCGCCTTCTTGTCCCGGAGCGACCGCAGCCGCTTCACCGTCGCGTTGGAAAAGGCAGTGACCTGCCTCGGCATCAGCCGCCCGCCTCTTCTCCGAACCCGGTTTCGACCAGTTGCAGCAACTTCTCCAGCGCGTCTTCGGCCCCGTCGCCCTCCGCATGGATGACGATCGAATCGCCCATCGCCGCGCCGAGCATCATTAGCCCCATGATCGAAGTTCCGCAGACCCGGTTCCCGTCTTTCTCGACCTCGATCGTGGCCGGAAGCTCGCAGGCCATGTTGACGAATTGGGCGCTCGCCCGGGCGTGCAGCCCGCGCCTGTTGACGATCCGAACCTCGCGGCTCGTTGCGCTCAAGCGGCGGCTTCCCCGAGAATCTCGGAGGCGACCGAGATATACTTTCGTCCGGCTTCGCGGGCCGCTGCGACCGCGGAATGGACGCCCATCACCTTGCGCGCTCCCTCGAGCCGGATCAGCATCGGCAGGTTGACCCCGGCGATAACCTCGATGTTTTCGGTTTTCATCAGGCTGATCGCAAGGTTGGATGGCGTCCCGCCGAACAGGTCGGTGAGAATGATAACGCCCTTGCCCTGGTCGACTCGCTTGATGGCGGCGGCGATGTCCTTGCGCCGCTCCTCCATGTCGTCGTCGGGACCGATGCATACCGCATCCACTGCCTGCTGCGGCCCGACGACATGCTCCATCGCAGTGATGAACTCCGCGGCTAGACGGCCATGGGTCACCAGCACCATTCCAATCATTCGTTCAACTCGCTTCCACTCTCGCTGGCGGCTGCGCTTCCGGCCTTGTCCTCGATCCTGTCGTTTGGCGTCGACGCCAGATCGCGGTGCCGGATGTTTGGACTGAAACCCGCCGCTTGCAACCTTCCCGCCATTTCCACTGCCGCGGTCACCGACCGGTGACGCCCCCCTGTGCAGCCGAAGGCGATCGTCAAATAGCTTTTGCCCGCGGCCCAGTAGCGTGGAATCCAATCGGTGAGAAGGGATTCGATTCTATCCATCGACTCCGTCCACGCAGGATCGCGGGCGACATAGTCCCGTACCGGCCGGTCGTTGCCGGTCAGGTCGCGGAGCTCGTCGATCCAGTGCGGATTGGCGAGGAACCGCATGTCGAATACCAGGTCGGCCGTCCTTGAAATCCCATGTCCGAACCCAAAGGATATCAGGGTAAGGACCGGCTCACGCTCCGTCTTGAACCGGCGCCGGAGCTCCTCTGCCAGCTCGGCGGGGGCAAGATCGGTGGTATCGATGACGATGTCTGCCGCGCTCCTGACCGGCGCCAGCATCGTCCGTTCGCGGGCGATCCCGTCCTCGGCCGGCCTGTCGGGCGCCAGAGGGTGACGGCGCCGTGTCTTGTCGAACCTGCGCATCAGGTCGGCGCTCGAACAATCGAGGAACAGGATTGCGGGCTCCACTCCCTCGATTTCCGAGATCAGTTTCGGCAGGGTGTGCGGGTCGAACCCGCGGCTTCGCACATCCATCCCGATCGCGACGGGGACGGTGCGGCACTGGTCGCTACCGTGGACGAAGCCCGCGAGTAGGTCCGCCGGCAAATTGTCGGCCGTGTCCCAACCCATGTCCTCGAGTGCATCGAGTGCCGTCGATTTCCCTGCCCCGGACATCCCGGTGACGAGCAGCAGGCGCGGCTTTCGCTGCGTCGCGCTCACCTCGCGGTAAGCCCCAAACGGTCGAGGGCCAGCTCCACCTTTGCCGGAGCCGAGGCGGCCGCTGCGTCGATGCTGACCAGCGGCAGCGGCACGCCGAGAAGCTGGCGCTCGCGGCTGTCGTCCGGAAGCCTCTGGATGTCGCTTCTAAGCTCGACCAGGAGAGCAACCGGAACATCCGCCGCCGTGTCCATCTCGACGATTCCGATGCCTCGCACTTCCAGCTTGCCGGCGATCTGCGGAGGAGCGGAGGCAACCAGCCTCTCCCCATCGCGCCGGACGATCGTCTGGTCGTCGCTCACGAGCGAAAAACCGCGATCGAGTAGGCGGAGCGCGAGATCGGACTTTCCGGCTCCGGAAGGACCGGTAATCAGCACCGATCGGCCGTCGAGGGCCACCGTGGTCGCATGGACGGTTTCGCTTGAAAGCCTGCGAACCGAGCTCACTGCTGCTCTACCGCCGGGAGCGAGATGATGAAGCGGGCGCCCGAGGGTGCGTCGTCTCGGTCGTACACGCTGATTTCTCCGTCATGCCCTTCGACAATAGCCTTCGCTATGGCCAGCCCCAAGCCCGAATGGCGTCCGAAATGCTCGCCCTCGGGCCGAATCGAGTGAAAGCGGTTGAAGATGGCTTCCCGCGCGTCAGGCGGGACTCCAGGCCCTTCGTCGTCGATTCGGATGCGAACCTGGTTCCCGACCCGCGACGCGGCAATCTCCACCAGTCCTCCAGCGGGCGAGAAGCTAACCGCATTGTCGAGGACGTTGTCGATCGCCCGTGCCAGTCGTCCGGGATCGCCGAACACCTGGGTGCTCGCCTTTCGCGGACGGGCGAATGCCAGGCGAGCATCGCCCTTCTCGCGGCGTGTTTCCCAGCTGTTGACCAGCTGTTCGACCAGCGAGCCAAGGTCGACTGGCTCGAATCGCGCTCGAGCCAGCTCGGCATCGGTTCGAGCGGCCTCGCTGATGTCGCTAATCAGCCTGTCCAGCCTGACTACGTCGGTGCGTGCGACATTCATCAGCCGGCTGCGCAGCGCATCGTCCTTCACCGTCTCGAGTCCTTCGAGCGCCGACCGAAGCGAGGCCAGCGGATTCTTCAGCTCGTGGGTGACGTCCGCCGCGAAGGCTTCGATATTGTCGATCCGCTCGCGAAGCGACTGGCTCATGTCGGACACGGAGCGGGCGAGAAGGCCTATCTCGTCCCGGCGCGAGGGTAGTCTTGGGACTCGCACTTCGCGCGCTCGTCCGAGCCGGACTCGGTGCGCCGCGAGTGCGATGCGGCGGAGCGGCCGGACGATCGTCCGGGCAAGGAACAGCGACAGGAGCACCGAGAGCAGGATCGCGACGCTCATCGTTATGGCGAGGATTGCGCGCTGGCTGCGCATCGTCTTGATCAGGCCCCGCTCGTTCGAAGTGACGAGAAGCGCTCCGCCGTCGACCGGAGCCGCGGCGGAGAGAACCGGAGTCAGGTCGGGGGCGGTGCGGACCTTGCTCGTCACCGCATTCTTCGTTTGCGCCTGATAGGCCTCTGGCCAGGCGGTGATCCGGTCTTCGGCCGGCTCGATGAACGCGGGTGCATATTCGGCGCCGACTAGGAAATTGAAGCCGCGGTCGAGCGCCCGCGCTGCATCCTTCATCCAGCTTTCCTCGGCAGGATCGCGGAGTCGGTAGGTGGCTCCAGTAACCCGCCAGCTGTCGGCGACGAGGCGCCCGTCGGGGTCGTAAAGGCGAATCCGGCTGCGCGTCGATTTGCCGACGGCGGCAAGCGCCAACGCGCGGCGCTCAGGCGGCAGCGAGCGGGCGACAATCGCGGTGATCTGCGCTTCACGCTCGGTCCGGTGTATCCGTTCCTTGCTCAGCTTGTTCCGGAATGCGTCGAGATAGAAAACTCCCAGCGCGAGGATCAGAACCGTCAGCAGGTTGACGGCAAGGATCCGCCAGGTGAGCGTCCACCGGGCGGTCCAGGGCCGCGCCGGGTGCCGCTTGCGCCTACTGGTCTTCAAACCTGTACCCGACGCCATAAAGCGTCTCGATCGCGTCGAACTTTGGGTCGGCGGCGCGGAACTTGCGCCGGATTCGCTTGATGTGGCTGTCGATCGTCCGGTCATCGACGTAGACGTCTTCCTGATAGGCCACATCGAGCAGCTGGTTGCGGTTCTTCACCACTCCCGGCCGCTGCGCCAGCGCTTCCAGGATCAGGAACTCGGTGACGGTCAACGTCACGTCCTTTCCGTCCCACTTCACCTTGTGCCTGGCCGGGTCCATGCTCAGGCGGCCGCGCTCGATCAGCTCCGGCTCCGCTTCGGGTGCGGACACGGCTTCGTTCCTGGCGAAATCCTGCCGCCTGAGGATTGCGCGAATCCGCGCGAGCAGGAGCCGCTGGGAGAAGGGCTTGGAGATATAATCGTCCGCGCCCATGGCGAGGCCCAGCGCCTCGTCGAGCTCGTCGTCCTTCGACGTCAGGAAAATCACCGGCATGGCGCTGAATTCGCGGAGCCGCCGCAACAGCTCCATTCCGTCCATCTGCGGCATCTTGATATCGAAGACGCCGACGTCGGGCGGATTGTCGGCAAAGGCTTTGAGGGCGCTTGCGCCGTCGGTGTAGACGCGGGTGATGAATCCCTCCGACTGGAGGGCGATCGACACCGAGGTCAGGATGTTTCGGTCGTCATCGACCAGCGCGATCACGTGGCTCATTGAGGCGGTCCGACTTGGGCTTACGCGTGGGTTCCGGGCGAGACAAGGTGCGGCAAGGACTTTGACCCGGCAACTTTTTCGGGGCTATAGGCGCTTGGTAACAATGGTGCGGCGGCTGCCAATGGGCCGCCGCCGCACGTTCTTATTTGCGGGAAGGGAAAGCGCGTGGCCGAAAGGGTCGCATCACACGGACTGGACGCCCAGGGGATCGTGACCCCGGCCAAGCTTCACTGGAACCTCACGACCGCTCCGCTGGTCGAGTTCGCGGCGCAGCGCGAAGAGGGACTCCTCGCCAAGGACGGGCCGCTGGTCGTCAAGACGGGCAAGCACACCGGCCGAAGCGCGCAGGACAAGTTCACGGTCCGCGACGAGCTGACGGATTCCGTCATCTGGTGGAACAAGGGCAACAAGCCGATGGAACCCGAGGCGTTCGACCGGCTGCACGAGGATTTCCTCGCCGCGCTCGGCGAGAAGGACACGCTCTTCGTCCAGGACCTGTTCGGCGGCTCCCAGCCTGAGCACCGGGTGCGAGTCCGAGTGATCAACGAGCTCGCGTGGCACAGCCTTTTCATCCGCACGATGCTGGTTCGTCCCGCGGTCGACGAGCTTGTCGATTTCGTGCCCGAATTCACCATCATCGACCTTCCGAGCTTCCGCGCCAATCCCGAGCGGCACGGCTGCCGGAGCGAAACGGTGATCGCAGTCAACTTCACTAAGAGGCTGATCCTGATCGGCGGTACGTCCTATGCGGGCGAGATGAAGAAGTCCGTGTTCGGCCTCCTGAACTTCCTGCTTCCGCCGCAGGGAATCATGCCGATGCACTGCTCTGCGAACATCGGTCCGGATGGCGACACCGCCATCTTCTTCGGGCTTTCCGGGACCGGCAAGACGACGCTGTCGGCCGATCCGAACCGCACGCTGATCGGCGACGACGAGCATGGCTGGTCCGACACCGCGGTCTTCAATTTCGAAGGCGGCTGCTACGCCAAGATGATTCGCCTGTCGGCGGAGGCCGAGCCCGAGATTTTCGCGACCACGAAGCGCTTCGGGACCGTTCTGGAGAATGTCGTCATCGATCCGGTTACCCGCGAACTCGACCTCGATGACCCGACGCTCGCCGAGAACAGCCGCGGCGCCTATCCGATCGATTACATCCCCAATTCTTCCGAGAAGAATATGGGGCCGGTGCCGAAGAATGTCGTGATGCTGACCGCCGATGCGTTCGGAGTCCTTCCTCCGATCTCGAAGCTGACCCCCGACCAGGCCATGTACCACTTCCTGTCCGGCTACACCGCCAAGGTGGCCGGCACGGAGATCGGCGTGACCGAGCCGGAAGCGACCTTCTCCACCTGCTTCGGGGCGCCGTTCATGCCGCGTCACCCGTCGGTCTACGGCAATTTGCTGAAGGAGCGGATCGCCAAGGGCGGAGTCGACTGCTGGCTGGTCAACACCGGCTGGACCGGCGGCAAGTACGGTACGGGCAGGAGGATGCCGATCCAGGCTACTCGTGCTCTTCTCAACGCCGCGCTCGACGGCTCGCTGAAGAACGCCGAGTTCCGCAAGGACCCGAACTTCGGCTTCGACGTGCCGGTCAGCGTTCCGGGAGTTGACGACAATATCCTCGACCCGCGGGCGACCTGGGACGATCCGGAGGAGTATGACCGGACGGCCGCGAAGCTCGTCGACCTGTTCGTCGAAAATTTCGCTCAATTCGCGGACCAGGTGGACGAGGGCGTTCGCCAAGCCGCGCCAAGCGCCGCGCAACCGCAGCCCGCCGAATAGCCCGGTCGCCGGATCGGGCCCGCACAAGGACCCGATTTGGATGACCGAATTTCTGCCCCGCCTGTTCCATTCCGACGCCGAGATCGAACATCTCGGCGAGGGGCTGCTCGCGCGCACCTTGCCGCGTGAGGAGTGGACTCACGAAGCGCATCTCGCCGCCACGACCTATCTGCTGCTGAAGCGGCCCGACGTGGATCTCGACAAGGAGCTTCCCGGGATCATCCGCCGCTACAACGAGAGCGTCGGCGGAGTGAACAGCGACAGCGAAGGCTATCACGAGACAATCACTCGCGTGTTCCTCCGGGGAGTCCGCATCTTCCTCGCCGAAGCGGACCTCGAGGAGCCACTCTACGAGCTGGTCAACGAACTTCTGCTGTCCCCGATGGGCCGCCGCGACTGGCCGCTACGATTTTATTCGCCGCAGCGTCTGTTCTCGGTGGAAGCACGGAAACAATTCGTCCGCCCGGACATCGGATCGATACCCTAGGGGGCGTAGCTATGCCGCCATCAGCGCTCCGCGATACAAGCGGTCCTCCAGAGTCTCGCCAGCCCCGCGCGCAACGCAGGTCAGCGCGTCCTCGGCAATGCGAACGGGGAGTCCGGTTTCGTCGGCAAGGACCCCGTCGATGTCGCGAAGTAGCGAGCCGCCGCCGGTCATGGTGATCCCGTAGTCGATAACATCCGCGGCCAGTTCCGGCTGCGTGTTCTCGAGCGCGGAGCGGACTACTGCAACGATGCGGTTGACAGGTTCGTCGAGAGCCTCGGCAATCTGCGCCTGGTTGAGGCTGATCTCACTCGGGACACCGCGGCTGACGTCCCTGCCCCTGACGTAGGTGGTGCGACCGGTCCCGTCGGAAGGAGCGCGCGCAGTGCCGATCTCCAGCTTCACCCGCTCGGCCGTGCCTTCCCCGATCATCAGATTGTAGTTGCGGCGGACGTAGGAAATGATCGCTTCGTCCATCCGGTCGCCGCCGACCCGCTCGGAGCAGCAATAAGCGAGGCCTTGGAGCGAAATCACTCCAACTTCGGTCGTGCCGCCACCGATGTCGACGACCATCGACCCGACCGGGTCGCTGACCGGCAGACCTGCGCCGATGGCGGCGGCCATCGGTTCCTCGAGAAGCGAAACCCGATCCGCGCCGGCGTTGCTCACTGCCTGCCTGATGGCGCGCCGCTCGACCGGCGTTGCGCCGGAGGGGATGCAGATCACGACCTCCGGGCCGCGGGACAAGCGGCTTTTGCCGCCGTGCGCTTTCCTGATGAAATGCTTGATCATCTCCTCGGCGACGTCGAGATCGGCGATGACTCCGCTGCGCAGCGGCCGAATCGTTTCGACGTTACCCGGCGTCTTGCCGAGCATCAGCTTGGCGTCGTCGCCAATCGCCCGCACCCGC
>DATAKH010000105.1:0-9205 GCA_036261735.1 Sphingomicrobium sp. | reverse complement strand
GAGGAGGCCGCGCGGGCCGGCTTCGACTATCATGCGATCGGCCGGGCGTCGCGGCGCGCACCGATGGGCAGGGCTGCAGCCGAATAAAAGTTCAGCCCCAGGCGGCGGCGTAGCTTTTCCAGAGCATGTAGGCGGCAACCGCGAAGATCAGAGCCGCGAATACGGCGCTGAGGCGGTCGCGGCTCTTCGTCAGATGTTTCGCGAGGCGGGTGCCGAAGATGCTGCCTGCAAGGCCGCCGGCGATGAATGCAAGCGCAAGCGGCCAGTCGACGAGACCCGAGAGCGCATAGTTGAGCGCTGTCGTGAGGCCGAAGGCGGTCACGGCGACGAGCGAGGAGCCGACGGCGCTGATCATCGACATGCCGGTCGCCGCGGTCAGGCCGGGGACGATCAGGAAACCGCCGCCGATCCCGAAAAAGCCGGAGAAGGCACCGGCGCCGAGGCCGTAGCCGACGAGCTTCCCGGCATTCTCGCGGCCGAGCTTCACGTCCGGATTCCCGAACGAGGCACGGCGGCGTAGCATCAGGACACCCACCGCGATCATCACCAGCGCGAACAGGAAGAGGAGCCTCTGACCGTCAAAATTCTTGCCCAGCGTCGAGCCCATTGCCGCCCCGGCGATCCCGGCGACCGCAAACAGGCCGGCGCATCGCCATTTGACGTGGCCCGAGCGGGCGTGGTGGACGAGGCCGGTGGCGGCGTTGGCGGCGACGGCAAAGGCGCTGGTGCCGATGGCGACATGGGCATCGCGAACGCCAACAAGATAGACGATCAGCGGCACCGCCAGGATCGACCCGCCGCCACCGACCAGGCCGAGGACGAACCCGACAAGCGCGCCCGAACCGATGCCGAGCAGATATTGAACGAGCGTGAGCGTCACGCGTCGGCCGGCTGCCGGGGCTGCGCTATCCAGTCCCGATAAACCCGGTGCAGGACCATCCCTCCGACCATCGCGATCACGAACAGCCAAGGCTGCCACAGGTTGAATGCGAGGGCCGCAAAAGCGGGTCCCGGGCACAATCCGACCAAGCCCCAACCGATTCCGAAAACGGCCGCTCCGGCGAGGAGCTGCGGATCGACGACGCGGTTCGGCGGGATCCTGAACTCGTGTCCCAGCAGCGGGCGACGCATTCGCCGCGACAACCAATAGCCGAACGCGGACGGAACGACCGCACCCGCCATCACATAGGCGAGCGTCGGATCCCAATTGCCGGCGATATCGAGAAAGGCGAGCACGCGCGCCGGATTGACCATGTCCGACAAGGCGAGGCCCGCGCCGAACAGGAGACCGACCACGATTCCGGGGAGGATATGCCTCATGCGGCCGCTCCGACCACGTGCCGGATCACATATACCGTGGCGAAACCGAAGGCCATGAACATGGCGGTCGCGGCAATCGATCGCGGCGACAGGCGGGCCATTCCGCATACGCCGTGGCCGCTTGTGCAGCCATTGCCGAGCCGCGTTCCGAAACCGACCAACATGCCCCCTGCAATCAGGAGCGGCAGCGAGGAAGTCATTGAGACCTGCGGCGCTCGAAGAAACGCGGATACTATCAGGGCGCCGATTGGCAGGGCGATGACGAAACTTGCCGCCTGCGACCATTCCGGTCCCCGGTCGGCGATGCGCGCAGCGGCGGCGGCGAGCCCGCTGACACCCGCGATCCGGCCCGAAAGAAGGAGGAAAAGCGCGGTGGCGGTGCCAATCAGGAGGCCGCCGGCGAGAGCATAAAGGGGAGACAGCGGCTCGAGCATCACAGGGCGTTCAGCGGCAATTTGAGATAGCGCGTGCCGTTGTCCTCCGGCTCGGGCAAATGGCCGGCGCGCATGTTCACCTGGACCGCCGGAAGGATGAGATTGGGCATGTCGAGGGTGGCGTCGCGCGCGGTGCGCATGGCGACAAACTCGTCCTCGCTGACACCTTCGTGGACATGCACGTTGCCAGTCCGCTCGGCTCCGATCGTGGTCTCCCAAGCGAAATGGGTCCGATTGGGCAGGGCCTTATAGTCGTGACACAGGAATACGCGGGTTTCGTCCGGAAGCCTCATCAGCCTCCGGATCGACCGGTAGAGCTGTCGGGCATCACCGCCTGGGAAATCGGCTCGCGCGGTCCCGTAATCGGGCATGAACATCGTGTCGCCGACGAAGGCCACGTCGCCGATGACATAGGCCATGTCGGCGGGGGTATGGCCGGGGACGTGGAGCGCGATCGCCGCGACGTTGCCGATCGAAAAGGAGTCGCCATCGCCGAACAGGTGATCGAACTGCGACCCGTCGCGGCGGAAGCGGCTATCCTCGTTGTAGACGTCCCCGAATACGTTCTGGACCGCCGTGATGTCTCGCCCGATGGCAATCTTTCCGCCGAGTTTTTCCTGGAGGTAGGGCGCAGCCGACAGGTGATCGGCGTGGGCGTGGGTTTCCAGCAGCCAGCCGACGGTCAGGCCGCGATCGGTAACCAAGTCGATGATCGCATCGGCTGCCGTCGTAGATGTACGGCCCGATTTTTCGTCGAAATCGAGCACGCTGTCCACGATTGCCGCGTGGCCGGTTGCAGGATCCGCGACGACATAGGACGCCGTGAAGGTAGGCTCGTGAAAGAAGCTCGTGACCTCCGGCCTGGACGAATCGCCGCTTCCGGTGCGCCTGACCTGGTCGAAAGCAATATCGAGAACGGGATCTGACTCGGTCATCCTTTTCCTCCTCCGCGAGCCCTACCGCGGCCCGGAATGCTGCGCGATGCGGAAGACTCCGTAACCGGCTGTGCAAGCTCGGGGCAGAACAAATCGCTCAGGAGCGCAAGCACGTCCTCGGCCATGGGATCGGAGACCTTGTAATGGATGGTCTTCGACTGGCGGCGGAACGTGACGAGCCTTTCCTGTCGAAGCCGAGCGAGATGTTGAGAAAGCGCCGATTGGCTGAGCTCCAGCCGCTCGCCCAGCTCGCTCACGGACAACTCTCCCTGCGTTGCGAGGTGGCACAGGATGAGCAGCCGCTGTTCGTTGGCCAGCGATTTGAGCAACGCAGCCGCGTCGGCGGCCTTTGCGGCGAGGTCGTTCAAAGCTTTCACAACTGCTAAATTAGGATATTCTAATTAAAGGTCAATAGGACCCCGCGCAATCCTGAAACGAATAATCCGTTGGCGACTTTTCTGCGGGGACGAAGCCCCCTTTAGCCTGTGCTTGCAGCGGGTCGGCGTGCGCCGAAGTCCGTTTCCCGCATCTCTTCAGGTTGCTCGCAACTCACTCCAAATGTACGCGTTTCTGAGGGGCCTCGATGATCTACACGAATTTTGCTCGAAGCGCCGCGGCTCGTCCAAGCTTGATCGGCACCACGCTATGCCGCGGGGCGTACCCGCTCAATTGCCGGAATCCCGGGGATTTCGAGAAGCTGCTGGAAAAGCTCAGCAAGCCAGCGACCAGCTAGCGCGGGCCGAGCGGGACTCGACTCCGGCCAAGTGCTGGCTAGTTTGCGCCGATGCTGAAATTCTTCCTCGCATTGCTGGCCGCGGTCGCCGCGCCGCTCGCCGCGCAGCCGCTCACCCCGGCCGAAATCGCCCGGATCGACCAGGTCGTCGCCAAGCGGCTGGCCGAGACCGCGGTCCCTTCCGCCGAGGTCGCGGTCGTCCGCGGCGGCGAGATCGTCCTCAACAAGGCCTATGGGAAAGCCAATGACGGGCTCCCGGCGACACCCGGCCTCCCCTATCAGATCGCATCCAATTCCAAGCAGTTCACCGCGATGGCGCTGCTCCTGCTCGAGGACGACGGCAAGCTCGATCTCGACGATCCAGTGGCGAAATATTTCCCGGACGTCAGCGGCGCCGACAAGATCACCCTCCGCCACCTGCTGTCGCATACGTCCGGCCTGCAGGACTATTGGCCGCAGGACTACAGCTTTGCGGCGATGGCGAAGCCTGTGACCCCGCAGGCAATCGTCGACCGTTGGGCAAAGAAGCCGCTCGACTTTCAGCCGGGCGAGCAATGGCAATATTCGAACACCGGATACGTCATCGCCGGAATGATCGCGGAGAAGGTCAGCGGCGAGCCGTTGATGCGCTTCCTCAAGCGGCGAATCTTCGACCCGCTCGGGATGACCAGCGTGGTCAGCCAGGACGACGCGGTCGGGCCGCGTTACCCGTCGGGCTACGGCCGCTACGCGCTCGGCCCGGTCCGACCGGTGACCCCCGCGGCGCCCGGCTGGCTGTATGCCGCCGGCGAACTGTCGATGACGGCCGAAGACCTGGCGAAATGGGACATCGCCAGGATGAACCGGGCCCTGCTTCCGCCCGACGACTGGGCCGAGCAGGAAACCACCGTGAAGCTCAACGACGGCACCGACACGCGTTACGGGCTCGGCGTCTACGTTCGCGACGTGAACGGCCGCAAGGTGGTGAGCCATGGCGGCGAGTCGGTCGGCTTCCTGTCCACCAACGCCGTCTATCTTGACCAGAAGGCCGCGATTGCGGTGTTCACGAACAGCTGGTCTGGCGGCGCCTACGGCCGGATTTCCCGCGACATCGCCAAGATCGTCCTGCCGCCGGCGCCGCAGGATGCCGAGGCGGCGGCAGCAGCGGCGAAGGCGCGCCAGGTTTACGATCAGCTTCGGGGCGGGCGGCTCGACCGCTCGCTTCTCACCGACAACGCCAATTATTATTTCACCGAGCAGGCGATCGCCGACTTCCGGTCGAGCCTCGCTCCGCTGGGCGAGCCCACCGCGTTCGAGCCTTCGGGCAATCCCGTGCTTCGCGGCGGGTTCGTCATCCAGCATTACACGATCGAATATGCGGGCCGCACCCTCGACCTGTCGACCTTCTACGAACCGGGCGCGAACGGCCGGATCGAGCAATTCCTGGTCAGCCCCGGTGAGTGACTGATTGCACCCCACTCGCCACCGCTGGGCGAGGATTGAAGCGACAAATTAGCAGCCGCTAGGTGGTCTTCTTGCTCGCGATGTACGAATCTACGAGCTCCTCGAGGACGTCGAGGGGAACGGCGCCGTTCTCAAGCACGGCCCCGTGGAACTCGCGAATGTCGAACTTCTCGCCAAGCGCCGCCCGCGCCTTGTCGCGCAGTTCGAGTATCTTGAGCTGCCCGACCATGTAGCTCGTCGCCTGGCCGGGCCAGTTGAAGTAGCGCTCGACCTCCTTGGTC
This sequence comes from Sphingomicrobium sp., assembly GCA_036261735.1. Classification (GTDB taxonomy): domain Bacteria; phylum Pseudomonadota; class Alphaproteobacteria; order Sphingomonadales; family Sphingomonadaceae; genus Sphingomicrobium. Next base: position 4,059 of record DATAKH010000105.1, on the reverse strand, counting down.
GCATCGCGCTCCGACAGCAGCGCATTAGCCAGGAAATATTGGATTGCCTGCTCGCGGCTCCAGCGCTTCGAGTGGATCCCGGTATCGACGACCAACCGGACCGCGCGCCACAACTGGGTCGAGTACATGCCGAATTCGGAAATGGGGTCTTGGTAGAAGCCCATCTCCTTGCCCAGCCCCTCGGCGTAGAGTCCCCATCCCTCGGAATAGGCGCCGTACCCGCCGAAGCGGCGGAACTTGGGGACGTTCGGCAGCTCCTGGGCGAGCGCGATCTGGAAATGATGCCCCGGCGCGCCTTCGTGATAGCTGATCGCCTCGATCTGCGGCTTGAGTACCTGGTTCATGTCGGCGAGGTTGACGTAGTAGATTCCCGGCCGCGAGCCGTCCTCCGACGGACTGTTGTAGAAAGCGACCGCCGCCGTTTCCTGCCGCCATTGCTCGACGGCCCGCACTTCGAGCGGCGCTTTCGGAAGACGGGCGAACCATTGCGCCGCCGCCGCCATAACCTGGTCGATGTAGCGGCGCGCATCGGCGAGATATTGCTCCCGCCCGGAATCGGTGTTCGGATATTTGAACTCCGGGCTGGCGACGATGTGCTTGAAGAACTGCTGAAGCGTTCCCTTAAAGCCGACCTGGTTCTTGATCCGCTCCATCTCGGCGTGGATTCGCGCAACCTGTTGAAGGCCGATGTGGTGGATCTGGTCCGCTGTCAGCTGGGTCGTCGTCGATTGCTCGAGCCGGTTCTCGTAATAGGCACCACCGTCGGGCAGGCTCCAGGCGCCGCGGTTGCCCTGCGACTGCTTCTCCAGTTCATTCCAGGTCTCAAGGAATGTTTGGTAACCGCGATGGAAGGGCCCGGTAAGCGCGCCTTGGGCCTGGGCGACCAGCCGGTCTTTCTCGGCTTGCGGAATGTCGAGCTTGCCCACCTTGCTCTTGAAGTCGGCGAAGACGGGCGTGTCCTTCCCTTGCGCGATTGGCGCTCCAGCGAGAACTCTGCGGGCATCGGCTCGCACCGGCTCGAAATTGAAGCGCGAGGGGACGATCCCCATCGCCGCCTGCCGCCGCATGTTGCCTGTGATCTCGTTCATCACTCGCTCGACGTCGCGCAGGCGAGCGACGTAGGCCTCGGCGTCGGCGACCGAATCGATCCGATGCTGGTTGATCAGGAAGACCGGGATCGAGCCGGCGGGGCTGCCGTTCGTGCTTGCCGGAAAGCCGTGCCAGCGCCACCGGAAGCCGGCGATATCGTCCTCGACTTCTTTTTCGAACAGCCGGTAGCTCAACCGGCCGGCGGGAGTGAGATTTTGCAGGTCGAATTGCGCCCGAAGCTGCGCCAGCTGTCGTTTTTCGAGCTCGAGCCCCTGCTGCCGGTATTCGTCCGTGTAATTGCTGAGCCGGTCGTACTGGTCTTTGCGCCCGAGCGCCGTCAGGAATTGCGGGCTTCGCGCTGCCTGTTCCTCGAACGCTGCGTCGAGGAATGCCATCAGTCGCTGGTCTTCCGCCGCAGGGGAGACCGGCGCCGGCGCCTGCGCATCGACTGCCACCGGGACGGCCGCGGTCGGCGGCGGCGCAACGGCGGTGCACGCGGCGGTCGTTGCGAGCAGGAGGGAGGCGAACGGCAGCGAGAGCTTCACGTCTGGAGTTCCTTTCGATCGTACGCGTGACGCCAACTCCTAGGCGGGCCACTGCTGTTTCGTCCACCTCCGCACGGCGGACTCGCTTTGAAGCCCCGCATCGCGCTAGGGCCCCGCCGCAATGACCGATTTCGCTCCCCTCCTCACCGCCGACCGTGGGCAAAAGGCACACGCGATCCACCTGGTCGACAAGGACAGCTTCCCCGAGTGGGCGAAGACCCGCCCGGCGGAGGACCGGGCTTTGCTCGAGGCCCACCGGTTCGACGGGAAGACCGGATACGCAAGCGTGATTCTGCCCCGCGGAGGAAACGACTTCGAGGTCGTCAGCGCCGTCGCGACCGTCAATTCGCTTTCGCCGTGGTGCATGGCCAAGCTCCCCGACGTGCTCCCGGAGGGCAGCTACCGCCTGGCCGCCGGCGCTCCAGGCAAAGCCGCGCTGGGCTGGCTGCTCGCCCAGCACAGGTTCGATGCGTTCAAGAGCAAGTCGGATGAGCCCGAGAAGGGCCCACGAGTCCTCGTCACCGGCGAAGCGGCGGCGATCGACGCGGCGGTTAGGCTTGCCGACGCAACCGCGCTCGTCCGCGAACTCGTCAATACGCCGGCGATTCGGCTTGGGCCCGCCGAGCTGGAGGAAGCTGCCCGCGATCGCCTCGCCACTGCCAATGCCGAGATCCGAGTCACCGGCGGCGACGAGCTTCGCCAGAATTACCCGCTGATTGCCGCCGTCGGCGGGGCCGCGACGGCGGATCGGGCGCCGCGGCTGATCGAGGCCGAATGGGGCGATCCCAAGCATCCGAGGGTCGCAGTCGTAGGCAAAGGCGTGTGCTTCGATTCGGGCGGGCTCGACATCAAGGGCGCGACCGGAATGCGCCTGATGAAGAAGGACATGGGCGGAGGCGCGCACGCGCTGGCGCTGGCCTGGCTGGTCGCTTCCGCGCGGCTCCCGGTCCGGCTTCACCTGCTGATCCCGGCGGTCGAGAATGCGGTTTCCGGCGCTTCGATACGCCCGGGCGACATCGTCAAGTCGCGCAAGGGACTTACTGTCGAGATCGACAATACCGATGCCGAGGGCCGGCTGGTCCTCGCCGACGCCCTCGCACGCGCGGCGGAATTGGAGCCCGAGCTTATCATCGATTTTGCGACCCTCACCGGCGCCGCCCGAGTGGCGCTTGGCCCCGACCTTCCCGCGCTTTTCGTCAACGACGAGGATCTGGCCGCAGCGATCGAGGATTCGGCCAAGGCGGTCGACGACCCTGTGTGGCGGATGCCGCTGTGGGAGGCTTATGGCGATATGCTGAAGAGCGATATCGCCGACGTCGCCAATGCTTGCGGCTCACCGATGGCGGGGGCGATTACCGCTGCGATGTTCATGAAGCGGTTCGTTCCGGACGGCATCGCCTGGGCGCATCTCGATACGTTCGCCTGGCGCGAAGCCGCCAAGCCGGGCCGGCCCAAGGGCGGTGACGCGCTCGGCCTCAGGGCCGTGTTCGAGGCGCTCCAAAAACGATTTTCCTTGCCCTGAACGGCGATTTTCCGGGGTACGGCGGGATTTTTCCGCCGAAATGCGGTTACTTGCCTGCAACAATTCCTCTCCTTGCCGGTTTAACGGTCAAGTGCGCGATGCGCGGGAGATGGTGCAGCAATGGCCGACGAATCGCTGTCAGCCTGGATGCGGGCACTGATCGCCTATGTCCGATCAGGAGAGCCCGACCTAACGAACCGCCAGATGGCGCTGTTGATGCTCGTGTACCTGACGCCGGGCCCGCATACGGTGCGCGGCCTCGCCAAGGTGCTCGGTGTATCGAAGCCGGTGGTCACGCGCGCCTTGAACACGCTTGGAGGCCTCGGCTATCTGCGCCGCGAACGAGACCAGGACGACCGCCGCAACGTGTTCGTCGTCCGAACCAAGGACGGGGCCGATTTTCTTGAAGGTTTCAAGCGCAACCTCCGCGACAGCGACCGAGCCGCCGCCGCCAGCCGACCCATCATCGGCCAGGCAGCCTTCGCTCACCACCGCTGAATTCTCGCTTAGCGGACCGTCCGAGCACCCCGACCCTTCGACTCACGCCTATCGCAAGGATCTCGCCGACCTCGCGCTCGCCGGCCGGGTGATCGCGTCGCATTACGCCGAGCCGCTGCCGAGGTCGGTCGCGACAGGCGCCGAACTTCGCTCGGCTCCGGAAGAGACATCGGAAATTCTGCGCCAGCTCAATGCCGGCGAGCCGTTCGAGATACTGGAGAACAGCCTCGGCTGGGCTTGGGGCTATGCCGGCTCCGAGCGCATCGTTGGCTACGTCCGATCGGAAGCCCTGGCGCCCCCGGCCTAGCTTACCACGGCGGCTTGCAGCCAGATTAGCTGGTACAAGCTCGTCGCGATCAGCACCCCGATCAACAGCCCGACCGCCCAGTCGCGCCTCGGAGCGCG
>DATAKH010000086.1:0-2039 GCA_036261735.1 Sphingomicrobium sp. | reverse complement strand
AAAAAGCGTCCCGCGTCGGCGAACAACCGCAGATTCATCAGAAACACCGGCGAAAAATGCAGCGTATCGCTTACGCCGCCGATCCGGGTGTCCAACGTGCTCGGCCCTCGCCAGCCGAAGCCGGCTCGGGCTCCGAGCCCGCCGGAGGTGACGGCTGCAGTTGCATCGATCTGATGCCGCAAACGGCCGCCACCAATGCCAAGCGCGCCGCCACCGAGGAGATCGACTGTGTCGAGCTCGGGCCTGATCGTGATTTTGTCGGAGAAGACGACCGAATGATTGGCGGTCAGCTGCAGATAGGTCGCGGGCGAACCCCGGCGTGTCGGTGCTTCAGCCGCGACGGGAGCCGGTGCCGCGGCCTCATCGCCGCTTTCGGGCTCCGAGGGACCAGCATCGGCAGGCGGCGGCGACAAGATGTTGCCGGAGCGAAGCTTGGTACGCATGCTCAGCCCCCAACGCAGCCGTTTCTCGCGGTGGCTGTCGAAGTTAACCGGGCGGAAATCGACCCTTACCAGATTGCCGTCGGTATCGCGGACGAAACGCTCCGGAAAAGCGAGCATGACCGGCAGGCTCGCGGGGGGCAGCGAGGAAATATAATTGCGCGCGTTGGTGTCGGTATATTCGGCGTTGAGCTGAAGGTTCAGCCTGGGCATCAGCCGCGCGACCGCATTGAGCCTCCGGACCGTCGCTCTCTCCGGCAGAATGTCAGGGTTTCCGCCATTTAGCTGGGTGACGTCGACAGTTTCGCCGGTCAGCGGATCGAACACCCGCACCAGGGGATATTCGACGACGGGATCGCCAAGGATCTGCATCGACGCAGGCCGTTCCCGGTGCTCGACAGAAGCGCGCAGCTGTAGGGGCGGAATGGGCTCCCAGGCCGCTCCGATCGAATAATAATCGAGCGAGCCTGCGTCCGAGTAATGGATGCGGCCGTATTCGGCCGTCGCGCTGATATTGCCGAGGGCGGCGAGAACGTCGCTGTCCCGGCTGGTCAGCGGCACGTCGACGGCGCCGCGGATCGCCTGCTCGTTGCGGCGGAACCGCCGGTCGGGACCGATCGAAAACGTGCTGCTGGCGTGGAGCGAGTACCACGACAGCCGCCCCTCAATCGTGGTCTGGACCGGCCCGGCCGGCAAGGTGAACGCCGGCCCGGTGAAGGACAATTGGGTGATCTTGTTGACGGTGTGAGAGCGGCTCGTGTCTCTCCTGATCTCGATCAGGTCAGACAGGTCCGCGGTGAACGGGTCGATACTGTTACCGAGCGGAATTGCGCCGAAGGCCGCCACCCGGTCGCTGCCGTATCTGTCCGACGAATCGCCGTAACGCGCGCTGAAATTCGATGTCCACAGGCCGAACCTGCCATTGAGGGTCAATCGTCCGTCGGCGCTGTTGCGTACGGCGCGCGAGCGCAACGGGTCCTGCCCGAGGAAGGCCAAGGTCATGTCAGTTGGGAACGGGGAAGCTGGATTTGTCGCAGGGAGAATGAAAAAGGCCGACGGCAGCCCGCGGAGCGACCTGCTGACATTTCGATTCAGCCGCATGGTCGCATTGCCGGTCAGCCATGGCGCAAGCCGCGTGTTGAATGACCCGTTCAAGTCATAATTGCGAACGTTCGGGCGCAACGTGCGGAAGTCTCCCAGGTCCGCGAAGTTTTCGTGGTTCGCTGCCGACTGGTCGGGCTGGAGGATGTCCCGTTCGCTTTCCAGCAGCGAGCTTTCGCCTCGGACACGAAGTGCGACGTTGGCGCGGGTGACACCCTGCACGTACGTCAAAAGCGCTTCACCGCGGCCGGCGTGCCAATCACCCGCGGTGGCGACCTTCGGCGCTGCGGTTAAGGTCGCTGCTCGCATCTTGCGCTGCAGCGTCAGGCTGACCACCCGCTGCCCGGACCGACCGCCGGCACGAACGGCGGAGCCGCGCGGAAGCACCTTGACGTTGCGAAGAGCCTCGACCGGGAAGCCGCCGATATCCTCGAGCGAGTCCATCCGCTCTCCGTTGACCAGGATCAGCGGCTCTTCGTCGTCGCCGAGTTCGCCCTG
>DATAKH010000084.1:0-2855 GCA_036261735.1 Sphingomicrobium sp. | reverse complement strand
GAAAATTCATCGAAATTCCGCCGCCCATCGTGCCGGCACCGATCACTCCGACCTTGCGGACGTCGCGCGGCTGGGTGTCCTCGAGGATGTCGTCGATCTTGGCGGCCTTGCGTTCGGCGAAGAAGAAATATTGCTGCGCCTTGGCCTGGGTGCCGCTCATCAGCTCCATGAACAGCTTGCGCTCTTCAATCACGCCTTCGGGGTAAGGCTTCTCGGTCGCGAACCTGACCGCACGCACATTGGCTTCCGGAGCCTCGAACCCGCGGAACTTGCGGGCATTCGCCTTCTGGAATTCGTCGAACACCGCCGGTTCGACATTATCGACACGGTCCTGTCGCTCCGACGACTTCGGGAGTGGACGAACATCCCGCACCTCTTCCGCGAAGGCCACTGCATGCGGGATCAGGTCGCCCTCGACCAACCGGTCCACCAACCCGCAGTCGCACGCTTCCTTCGCCCCGATCGGGTTGCCGGTCGCGCACATCTTGAGCGCCTTTTCCACTCCCGCCACGCGCGGAAGCCGCTGGGTGCCGCCCGCTCCAGGTAGCAGGCCAAGCTTCACCTCCGGAGTGCCGAGCTTCGCCGACGGAACGGCAACCCGGTAGTGGCAGGCAAGCGCGACCTCGAGCCCGCCGCCGAGTGCTGTTCCGTGAATCGCCGCGACCACCGGCTTGGTGCACTCTTCGATCCTGTCCACGACCTGGGGAAGCCAGGGCATGATAGGCGGCTTGCCGAACTCGGTGATGTCGGCGCCGGCAAAGAAGGTTTGCCCTTCGCAGGCGATGACCACCGCCTTTACCTTCTCGTCCGCCTCGGCCTGCTCGATGGCATCGACCAGCCCCTGCCGAACGGGCGCCGAAAGCGCGTTCACCGGCGGGTTGTTGGATTCGACGATCAGCACGTCGCCGTGGTGCCGGGTGGAAATCGGGTTGGGCATTCGTCCTCCGGTGATTCAGGCCGAGGTACGGCCGTATTCCTGCTGCGAGAAGGGGTGGGAAGCGCTGAGGCCGCCGTCAACCGCAATGGCCTGGCCGTTGACGTAGCTGGCCGCGTCCGATGCCAGAAACAGCGCAACTGAGGCGATTTCGTCGGGTTCGCCGCCGCGCCGCATCGGGTTGAGGCGGCCAATCCGGCTTTCCTTGCCGGCCGAGCGCGCCCATTCGTAAATGTCGCGGGTCATTCCGGTCTCGATCAGGCCCGGGCAGATCGCATTCACCCGGACGTTCGAGCCCGCAAGCTGCGTCGCCGCGACCTTCACCAGGTTGATGAGGCCCGCCTTCGACGCCGAATAAGCCGGGCCGCCCGCGCCGGAGCGAAGGCCCGCGACCGAGGCGGTGCAGACGATCGAGCCGCCACCTCGCTCCTTCATGTGCGGGGCGGCATATTTGATGAGCAGGAACGGGCCGATCAGGTTTACCTGGAGAATTTCCTGCCAGTCGGCGCTGCTCTGCTCGAAAATACCCGCCATTCCACCCGAAACGCCGGCGTTGGCGAAGACGATGTCGATGCCACCAAGATCGGCGACGGTCTTCTCAACCAGCGTCTCGACCTCTGCTTCGGAGCCCGCGTCGAGCGATGTAATGCCTTTGCCGTCGGTGCGGTCGGCGGCGACCACGGTGGCGCCTTCGCTGCGGAACAGCTCGGCCGCCGCCTTGCCGATGCCTGAAGCGGCGCCGGTGACGATCGCGACCTTGTGGTCGAGCACAGCCATCAATTGCTGTCCCGCGGTCGGTGCCGCTCGAATTCGATCTTCGCGATCGCCCGGTTGTGGACCTCGTCCGGACCGTCGGCGAGGCGAAGCGTTCGGATGTGGGCCCAGCTCATCGCCAGCGGAGTGTCCTGGCTTACTCCGGCGCCGCCGAACGCCTGTACGGCGTCGTCGATCACCTTGAGCGCCATCGCCGGCGCCTTCACCTTGATCATAGCGACCTCGGCCTTGGCCGCCTTGTTGCCGGCGCGATCCATCATGCCGGCCGCCTTGAGGCAAAGGAGCCGCGTCGCTTCGATTTCTATGCGGGCGTCGGCGATGCGCTGCTCCCAGATGCTGTGCTCGGAAATCCGCTTGCCGAACGCGACCCGGCTCTGGAGGCGCTCGCACATCAGCTTCAGCGCTTCCTCGGCGGCGCCGATGGCGCGCATGCAATGGTGGATCCGCCCCGGCCCCAGCCGGCCCTGCGCGATCTCGAAGCCGCGTCCTTCGCCGAGCAGCAGGTTCGACGCGTGGACCCGCACATCGTCGAGAGCGATCTCCATATGGCCGTGCGGGGCATCGTCGTAGCCATAGACCGTCAGCGCCCGCTCAACGGTTATGCCCGCAGCATCCATCGGCACCAGGATCATCGACTGCTGCTTGTGGGCCGGAGCGTCCGGGTCGGTCTTGCCCATCAGGATAGCGATCTTGCAGCGCGGGTCGCCCGCGCCGCTCGACCACCATTTGCGGCCGTTGATCACATATTCTTCCCCGTCGCGGCGGATGGAGCATTCGATGTTGGTCGCATCCGACGAGGCCACTCCCGGCTCGGTCATCAGGAACGCCGAGCGAATCTCCCCGCGCATAAGCGGCGCCAACCATTGCTCCTTCTGCTCGCGCTTGCCGTAGCGGTGGAGCACTTCCATGTTGCCAGTGTCGGGCGCGGAGCAGTTGAAGACCTCGCTCGCCCAGGGAATCCGCCCCATTTCCTCGGCGCACAGCGCATATTCGAGGTTGGTCAGCTGCTCGCCTTCGAAGATGAAGCTGTCGTCGACCTGGGGAACCGCAGGCGCCGGCGGCATGAACAGGTTCCACAGGCCGGCTTCGCGCGCTCGCGTCTTGAGTTCGTCGATCAGCGGCACCGGCCGCCAGCGGTCGCCCGATG
>DATAKH010000081.1:0-1769 GCA_036261735.1 Sphingomicrobium sp. | reverse complement strand
TATCCCGCGACGGTCGAGTTCCGCAATCCGCTCATCAGCCACATCCCGCACGCGACGGATGAGCAGTTGAAAAAAGTTCTCTCGCTCATCGCCGAGGCAAAGAAACCGGTGCTCTACGTCGGCGGCGGAATGATTTCGGCCGAGGCCCATGCCGAGCTGAAGGAGTTTGCCGAGAAGACGAACATCAACGTCGCCACCACCCTCATGGGCGTGGGCTGCTTCCCCGAAACGCATCCGCTCTCGATGCAGTGGTTCGGCATGCACGGCGCCGCCTACGGCAACTGGGCGGTCGACCAGTGCGACCTGCTGCTCTGCTTCGGTGCGCGATTCGATGACCGCATCACCGGCGCCGTCGATAAATTCGCGGCGGGCGCGCGGATCGTCCACCTCGACATCGACGCCTCGGAGCACAACAAGAACAAGAAGGGCGTTCTCCTCCCGATCCAGAGCGACGTGAAATTCGCGCTGCGCCGGATGAACGAGCTCATCGCCGCGCACAAGTTCACGGCGCCCGACACGAAGGCGTGGCACGCGCAGATCGCGCAGTGGAAGAAAGAGCACCCGTTCGACAACAAGGCCGGCTTCGGCAACAGCCCGCACATTCTTCCGCAGGAAGCCGTGGCCGCGCTCTACGAACTCACCAAGGGCGATGCGATCATCACGACCGGCGTCGGCCAGCACCAGATGTGGGCCGCGCAGTTCTATCGTTTCGACAAACCCCGCCGCTACATCAGCTCCCTCGGACTCGGCGCGATGGGCTACGGTTACCCCGCGGCCATGGGCGCGAAGGTCGCCTGCCCCGACAAGCAGGTCATCGACATCGACGGCGACGGGTCCTTCGTGATGAACATCCAGGAGCTCGCCACCTGCCACATCGAGAAGATCGCCGCAAAGGCGATGATCCTGAACAACCAGCACCTCGGCATGGTCGTGCAGTGGGAAGACCGCTTCTACGGCAGCGTCCGCGGCAACACGATCCTCGGCGACGAATCGAATGTCGGCGGCCCCGACAACCTCGGCGGCCTCTATCCCGACTTCGTCAAGATTGCCGAGGGCTTCGGCGTCAAGGGCCGGCGCGTGCACAAGAAAAGCGAGCTCAAGGCCGCCATCCAGGAAATGCTCGATTGCGACGGCCCGTTCGTCCTCGACGTGATCGTCCCCTACACCGAACACGTGCTGCCGATGATCCCGGCCGGCAAGACGGTGAAGGAAATGATCCTGAAGTAGGCCACTTCGACTCTGCAAAAGCCCGGGCCAACTGCCCCGGGCTTTTTTGTGCCTGGAGCGGGAGGAAAAGCATCGCGTCGCCCGTGCGATCTCCTCTGATTTTCCCATGCCCCGCCTGGCCGCCGTCCTGCTTGCGCTGCTCGCAGTCGGTTCGGCTTTTGCGGAGGAAAGCCTGGATGCGGCCCAGCGCGCCCAGCGTTTCTCCGAAACCATCCGGCCGTTTTTCACGCCGACCGCGACGGACCGCGCCACGCTCTCGCCCGACGGGAAACACGTCGCTTACACCCTGCATCACGGCGACACCGCGTACGTGATGATGATCAACGTCGACGATCCCGGTGTTAAAATTCCGATTGCCGTGAGCGAAGATCGCGAAGGCCCGGCCTTCGCCCGCAACAAGATTCGCGGCCGCGTGGTCTTCCTCGATTGGGCGGCGGGCCGGCGCCTGGTTTTCTCGTCGGACCTCGGCGAAATTTTCGCGATCGATGCCGACGGCAGGAATCTCAAGAAATTTGCCGACCTCGAGGATCTCTCGGTGTTTG
>DATAKH010000079.1:0-20075 GCA_036261735.1 Sphingomicrobium sp. | reverse complement strand
GCCCGAGAAATCGAAATGCTCGAGGTTCTTGACCTTGAGCTCCTTGCCGCTGTCGCCGAAGTCGATGACGTCGCCGGTCGAGCGCGAAGAGGCGACGGCCGCGATCTCGTCGAGCGGGAATTGGCGCTCGGCGAGGATGTTGAGGATCTCCTGGCCGACATTGCCGGTGGCGCCAACGACGGCGACGCGATAGCCCATGTGTGTCTCCTTGCGGCGGCGCCTACCGCACCTTTCCGGCGGAATCGATATGGCGCGTGAGTCGCCGCGAACAAGCCGAAGCGAAATTTCGTTGGGCTCCCGCCGTTGGCCTGGCCCGACTCCCGGTCTTTTTGTGTTATAGGCTTGCCCGTGCGGGCGCCCGGCGCCTCTTCGCCGGTGAGCCTCCCGAACCGAGGAGAGCGCAATGGCAGCTAGAACGATGTCCGGTTCCACTCCGAAGAAGCCGGCCGGCACGGGCAAACGCAAAATTCCGGTGCGGAAGATCGACGCCACGGACCTCAACCGCTCGCTTGCCGACGGCTGGAGCGACTTCATGGAGATGCGCGGCGACATCATCTTCCTGATGATCCTGTACCCGGTGATCGGGATCATTGCCGCGGTCGCGACCCTCGGCGGCCCGCTGATCCCGCTGTTCCTTCCGATCGCGGCCGGGATCGGATTGCTTGGGCCCGTCGCCGCGGTCGGCTTTTACGAAATGGCGCGGCGCAGGGAGATGGGCCTGCATTCCAATTGGCCGCACTTCCTCGACGTTCGCAAGCGCCCGTCGTTCGACGAAATCGCCGCCGTCTCGGCGCTGCTCCTGGCGATTTTCGTCCTTTGGCTAATTGCCGCCGGAGCCCTTTATGTCGCCTTGTTCGGCTGGAACGAGCCGGCTTCGGTCACCGCCTTCCTCGGCGATGTCTTCACGACCGGCAGGGGCTGGGCAATGATCCTGATCGGAAGCATCGTCGGAATCGTCTTCGCCACCGCCGTCCTGGCGCTAAGCGTCGTGTCGATGCCGATGCTTGTGGACAATGACGTGAGCGCGGCGGACGCGGTCAGGACCTCGATCCGCGCCACCCGCGAAAACCCGGGCGCGATGCTGCGCTGGGGGATCATCGTCGCGGCGCTCCTGATTGCCGGCTCGATACCGCTGTTCATCGGCCTCGCGGTCGTCCTGCCGTGGCTCGGCTATGCCACGTGGCATCTCTACACGCGGCTGGTCGACCGAAGCGCGATCGCCACGCGGCGGCGCAGCTAGCGAGGACCCGGCGGAACCCCGTTGCGGCGCATGAAGTCGAGGATCGTCCGCCACACGTGGACCGAGATCTTCGGCCCGCCGACGCGATGCGTGTAGCCCGGATAGACCATCATCTCGAACGGCACAGCTTCTTCCTGAAGCTTCGAGAACAGGGCCGTTGAGTTGGTGAAGACGACATTGTCGTCGCTCATTCCGTGGATGATGAGCAGCGGGTCGCGGATCTTGCCGGCATCGTCGATGGCGTCGGCCTTCCGGTACGCATCGGGGACCTTGCGCGGGTCGCCCATGTAGCGCTCGGTGTAGGCCGTGTCGTAAAACTCCCACTTCGTGACCGGGGCGCCGGCGATCCCGGCCGCGTAGGTGCCGGGGTTCGCCTCCAGCATCTTCAGGGTCATGTAGCCGCCGTAGGACCATCCGTACGTGGCGATCCGGTCGGGATCGACGAACGGCAGGGTCTTGAGAAAATCGGCGCCGGCCTTCTGGTCCTCGACCTCGACCGAGCCCATCGCCCGGTAAATCGGCTTTTCGAAGTCGACTCCGCGGTTGGCCGAGCCGCGATTGTCGATCTCGAAGACGATATAGCCCTGGTCGACAAGATATTGGTCGAGCCCGCCGTCGAAGCCCTTGCTGACGGTCTGCGAATGCGGGCCGCCATAATGTTCGAAGAAGACGGGGTAGCGCTTGCCCGCGGCCATGTTCGGCGGCGTGATCATCTTCCAGTAGAGCGTGTCGCCGCTCGGGCCCTTGATCGAGCCGTAGCGGGCGAGCTCATGGCTTGCGAGATAGGGCGCATAAGGGTGTTTGGCGTCGAGCGCATTCTGCTCGATCCAGGCGATCCGCTGCCCGTTCTCGTCGGCGAGATAGCTTTGCCCGGGCTGGGTCGGCGAAGTCCTGCTGACGATCAGCCGAGTCGCCTTCTTGTCCATGCTCGCGCCGTTCTTGAACGCGGGGTCGCTGATCATCCGCGGAGTGCCGCCTGAAAGGCTGGTGACGTAGATCTGGTTGGATAGCGGGTCGGCGGCGTTGCTTTCGAAATAGACGAGGCCGCGCTCCTCATTGACTCCGTCGAGTGAGGTCACCGGGCCGGCCATGTTCGTCAATTGGGTCCATTGGCCGTCGTTGAACCGGTAGAGCTGCGCAAGCCCGCTTCGTTCCGACGACCAGACGAGGCTGCCGTCCTCGAGCCATTTGTAATCGGCGAGGTTGATCCAGTGGCCCTGCGCTGCGGTTTCGCTGAACAATACTCGGCTCTTGCCCGTCGCCGGGTCGATCGCCAGCATGTCGAGCCGGTCCTGGTTGCGGTTGAGGATCTGCGCGAAGACCGTCTTGCCGTCCTTCGCCCAATCGACCCGGGCAAGGTAGATGTCGGTGTCCTTGCCGAGATCGGCCTCGACCTTGCGGCTGCCGTCCGGATTGATGAGGATCAGGTGCGGTACGATATTGTCGGTTCCGGCGGCCGGGTAGCGCTGTTCGAACGTCTTGGTTTCCTCGGCGCCGATGGCGGTGCGGGTGACGACCGCGACATTGGATTCGTCGAACCATTCGACGGCCAGCCGGTCGTCGTTCGGGCTCCACCAATAACCGGTGAGCCGGCCGAGCTCCTCCTGGGCGACGAACTCGGCCTCGCCATAGTGGATGTCGCCGCCGCCCGGCGTAATCGCTTTCGCGCTGCCGCCGATCGGGCCGACCCACAGCTTCTGGTCGCGGACGAAGCTGACGTAGCGGCCCTTGGGGCTGATGTCGGGATTGAGCTCGCTGTCCTTGCTGGAGGTCAGCCGGGTAACCGTGCCGTCGAGGCTGGCGAGATAGAGGTCGCCGTCGAGCGGGACGAGGATCGCGTTGCCGTCCGGAGCCCATTGATAATTGACGATGCCCTTGAGGCTGCCGATGCGCGCCCGTTCGCGCTGCATCTTCTCGGCCTCGCTGAGCTCGGCGCCGGTGCCGACCTTTTCGCTGTCCACCAACATCCGCCACTGGCCGCTGTTCGTGTCCATCACCCACAGGTCGTAGCGCTCACGGTCGGCCTCGCGGTTGCGGAGCATCGACAGGAGGTCGCCCTTGGGCGAGAGCTTCACTCCCCGGGGAGCAGGGCCGTTAAGCGACGGCGAGCCGAAAATCCGTTCGAGCGTCAGCGGCTTCTGTTCGGCTCCGGGAGGAACGGGAAGAGCGGCGCCGGCCCCAGCTGGAAGGGCGGCGGCAAGCAGGCCGGCTGTGAGCAATGCGACAGTGTGCATCGGCGGCAGATCCTTTCGCGCGCATACAAAGAGGGCGCCCCGACACGGGACGCCCCATTTGTTGCTGATTAAACGGGGGAGATAAACCCCCGCTCGTCGAAAGGGTCAGGCTTTGGTCTTGCCGCCGCCGGGCGCTTCGGCCTGCGCGCCCTCGCCCGCCGGGATATCGCGCTGGATCGTACGGCGCTCGGCAATTCGGGCGGCCTTTCCGGTGCGGCCGCGCAAATAATAGAGCTTGGCCCGGCGGACTGCACCGCGGCGGACGACCTCGATCGAATCGATCGCCGGCGAATAGAGCGGGAACACGCGCTCGACGCCCTCGCCGAAGCTGATCTTGCGGACGGTGAAGCTGGAGCCGACGCCCTTGTTGGAGCGCGCGATGCACACGCCCTCGAAATTCTGGACACGGGCGCGGTCGCCTTCGACCACCTTGACGCCGACCTTCAGCGTGTCGCCGGGCCGGAATTCGGGGATCGTCTTGTCAGCGGTGAGAGCGTCGATTGCCTCGCGCTCGAGAGTCTCGATGAGGTTCATTTCAAATCAGCCTTCGTATCTCGTCGCCGCGCGCCAGAGGGCGGTGCCTGCGATGCGCCCCCGTGGCGCTCGATCAGGTCCGGCCGCCTTAGCCGTGTGTCTTCGAGCGAGCGCTCATGGCGCCACGCCGCGATCTTCGCATGATCCCCCGATCGCAGCACTTCGGGGATCGTGCGCCCTTCCCATGTTACAGGCCGGGTATAGTGCGGATATTCCAGGAGACCTTGCTCGAAGCTCTCCTCCTCTCCGCTGGAGGCCGCGCCCATTACCCCGGGAAGGAGCCTTACGCAAGCATCGAGGATCACCATTGCCCCGATCTCGCCGCCGGAGAGGACATAGTCGCCGATCGACACTTCCTCGATGGACCTCGCATCGAAGATCCGCTCGTCGAATCCCTCGAACCGGCCACACAGGAGGATGACGCCGTCGCTGGCCGCGAGCTCGCGCACTTTGGCTTGCGTCAGTGGCTTTCCGCGTGGGGTGAGAGCGAGGATCGGACGGCCGTCGGCAACGCTGTCGAGCGCGGCCGAGACAACATCGGGCCGGAGCACCATCCCCGCCCCTCCCCCGGCCGGGGTATCGTCGACGCTTCGGTGCTTGTCGGTCGCGAAATCACGAATTTGGATGGTGTCGAGCGACCAGGCGCCTTCCCCCAGGGCCTTGCCGGCGAGGCTGATCCCGAGCGGGCCCGGAAACATGTCCGGATAAAGCGTCAGGACCGACGCCCGAAAACTCACCTTTTCATCCCCCGCTGCCGGAGCCCCGCCCCGATGAGGCCGCCGAGCAAGGCCAGCAGCGCGAACGCCCCGCCAAATGTGACGACGGAGGCGGCGGCAAGATCGCGCATGTCCTCGCCTTCGCCGGCATCCGAAAGAAGGATGATCGCGGCCAGGACACCGGAGGCAAGCAAGGTAACTCCCGGAAGAACGGCCGAAGCGACGACGAGCCGCCGGCGGTTGCTCCAATCGGGGCGCATCCGGGCAAGGGTCGTGGCTGAAATCGCACCGGCGAGCACGGCCAGGCAGAAGGCGATGACGAGGACGGTCCAGTTCATCCGCGGGGGGCTAGGCCCGAACCCGGCGAACGGCAATCCGCCGGGGCCGGAAGTCCGGTCCTTTTGGCCGCCAGGCCGCTTTCCGGCGCACCGTCAGCCGCCAAATTCCGGTCACGGGTGGAGCGTGCGCTCGATAGCGAAGGCGACGATGATCCCGCCGATGAAGGCGGCGAGGCCAGCCGACAGCCCGAGCGTGACGATTCTTGCGAAGGGCAGATCGCCGACTGCGCTGCTGGGGTACAAAAGCATCGCCGCAAGGCTGACGAGGAGTGGGGCCGCGATAATGGATGGCGCCGCCGCTGCCGCCGTGAATACGCGCCGGCGCGGAGTCCACCTTTCCCGGAATCGAACGAGCGCGACCTCAGCCGCAGCGCCGGCGAGGACGCCGAAGGCAGCTACCAACAGCAGGAGCAGCCAGACCATCGAGCCAGACTATTGCCACGCCAAAGATTGAGCCAGCGGGAACCGCTCACAGGCAGGACGATTAGCGCCCCATGGACGAACCCCTCGACTGCCTGATCGTCGGCGGCGGGCCCGCCGGGCTTACCGCCGCAATCTACCTGGCCCGATTCCACCTCAAGATCCTCGTCGTCGATGACGGCAATGGCCGGGCGGCGAGCATCCCGTGCACCCACAATCTGGCCGGCTTCCCCGACGGAATCAGCGGCAAGGAAGTGCTGAAGCGGATGCGGGAGCAGGCGCAGCTCTACGGTGCCAGGATCGAGGACGGATTCATCGCCCGGCTCGAGCGCGCCGATGGCCGCTTCTGCGCGACCTGGGGCAAGGGCTCGGTCGAGGCGAAAACGGTGCTTCTCGCCACCGGCACCCGCAACCGCCGGCCGCCGATGGAAGAGGACCTCCACGACGAGGCGCTGGCGCGGGGCCTCATCCGCTACTGCCCCATCTGCGACGGCTATGAGGTCACCGACAAGACTATCGGGGTGATCGGAGGCGACAGCCATGGAGTCGCAGAAGCAGTGTTCATCCGCGGCTACACGCCCGACGTCACGCTGATCGCGCCGGACAAGGCGCTCGACCTAGCGCCCGACGACCAGGAGAAGCTCAAGGTTGCCAGGATCGACTGCATCGACGGCCCCGCACGAGCTGTCGCCATCTCCGACGGCTGCATCGTCGTCGAGACCGCCGAAGGCACCCACACGTTCGATAGCGTCTATCCGGCGCTCGGGTCTGATCCGCATGTGCTGCTGGCCGATCAGGCCGGCGCCAAGCTTGCGGGCAACGGCTGCGTCGCCACCGACGAACACCAGCGGACCAGCGTCCCCGGCCTCTATGCCGCCGGCGACATTGTCATCGGGCTCGACCAGATCAGTCACGCGATGGGACAGGCGGGCGTTGCCGCAACGGCGATACGCAACGACCTCGCGGCGAGGAAGCCGCTGCTACGCGAAAGCGGCCGGGAGATGGATAAGGCGGCGGACGGCGACTAGGCGAGAAATTCGGGATCGACGACGATCTTCTCGCCCTGTTGGTCTGCGATTCCGGGCTTGAACGGAATGAGCGCGCTCCTGCCCGAGGGACCTTGAACCTCGAGCAGGTCGCCGGCGCCGTAATTCTCGACCGCGACGACCCGCCCGATCTCGTTTCCGTCTCCATCGACGCACGGCAGTCCGATCAGGTCGGCGTGATAATATTCGCCATCCTCGAGCGGAGGGAGTGCCGAGCGGTCGACCTCAATTAGCGATCCTCGCAAGGCTTCGGCTGCAGACCGGTCGTCGACGCCGCCGAGCCGGGCTACTGCCCCGGCAGGGGCGGGACGAACGCTTTCGAGCTTCCGCTCCACATCGCCAACGAAGACCCTGTCGTGCCGCTTCAGGTTATCGACGCTGTCGGTGAACAGCTTCAGGCGCAGCTCGCCCTTGACGCCATGCGCTCCGGCGACGGCGGCAAGGGCGATGCGCTGCAAAGCGAAGGTTACTCCGCCTTCTCTTCGGTGGCCTTTTCGGCACCTTCGGCAGGCGTGTCCTCGGCCGAGCCTTCGGCAGGCTCGTCGGTCGACTCACCCTCATTGGTCGCCTCGTCGGCGGAAGTCGCCTCTTCAGAAGCAGCAGCTTCCTCTGCAGGGGCCTCTTCAGAAGCAGCAGCTTCCTCAGCAGGAGTCTCTTCTGCCGGTGCCTCCTCGGCGGAAGCCTCTTCTGCCGGTGCCTCCTGGGCGGGAGCCTCTTCAGCGGCAGCCTCTTCCGCAGCCGGAACTTCCTCCGCAGTGGCTTCAGTGGAAGCCTCCTCAGCGGCGGCCTCTTCGGCGGCCGGCTGCTCGGCGGCAGCTTCCTCAGCCGGAGCCTCGGCGGCTGGCTCTTGAGCCGGAGCCTCGGCGGCTGGCTCTTCAGCCGGCGCGGCAGCGGCCTCGGCTGCTTCGGCGGCCTTGGTCTCACGCTCCTCGGCGCGCTCCTTCGCCTTTTCGCCCGGAAGCGCCTTCTTCGGATTGTTGCGGGCCGGGCGCTCCTTGATCCCGGCGGCATCGAGGAAGCGGAGCACGCGGTCCGACGGCTGCGCGCCGACGCTCAGCCAATGCTTGATCCGGTCGGTATCCATCTTCACCCGGTCCGGCGAATCCTTTGCCAGCAGCGGGTTGTAGGTGCCGAGCTTCTCGATGAAGCGGCCGTCGCGGGCCTTGCGGCTGTCTGCGACGACGATCCGGTAATAGGGCCGCTTCTTTGCGCCGCCACGGGAGAGGCGAATTGCTAGAGCCATTTTAATCCTGTCCTTTCAGTGTCTTTGTCTATTTTTTTGAAAATTTGTCGAAACCAGGCGGGAGGTTGAATGCGCCGCCGCCGAGGCCGGGAAGCCCGCCGGGCGGCAAGGCCCCCGGCGCCAGTCCGCCGATTGCCTCTTCCATTCCGCCCTTGCCGAACATCGCCGCGAGCTTGCCGAAGCCGCCCATCTTCTTGAGCCGCTTCATCGCGGTCGACATTTCCTGGTGCATCTTCAAGAGCTTGTTCACCTCCTGGACGGTGGTGCCGCTGCCCTTGGCGATCCGGATCTTGCGCTTGGCGTTGATGATGTCCGGCTTGGCCCGCTCCTTTGCGGTCATCGAGCTCATCATCGCTTCGAGGTGGACCAGCGCCTTGCCGTCCTGGGCCTTTTCCATCGCACCCTTCATGCCCTTGACGCCGGGAAGCATGTTGGCGAGCGCCCCGAGGCCGCCCATCCGCTGCATCTGCTCGATCTGCGAGCGCAGGTCGTCGAGGTCGAACTTGCCCTTGGCCATCTTGGCCGCGAGCTTTTCCGCCTCGTCCATCTTGATGGTTTCGGCGGCCTTCTCGACCAGGCTGACGACGTCGCCCATCCCGAGAATGCGACCGGCGATCCGCTCAGGGTGGAACGCCTCGAGAGCATCCAGCCCCTCGCCGACGCCGGCGAACTTGATCGGCTTGCCGGTCACCGCGCGCATCGACAGCGCAGCGCCCCCGCGGGCGTCGCCGTCGAGGCGGGTAAGGATGACGCCGCTAAGGTCGACCTCGGCCGAAAAGCCCTTGGCGACGTTGACCGCGTCCTGGCCGGTGAGGCTGTCGACGACGAGCAATGTCTCGGTCGGGTTCGCCGCCTGGGATACGGCTTTCATCTCCGCCATGAGCTGCTCGTCGACGTGAAGACGGCCGGCGGTGTCGAGCAGGACCACGTCGTAGCCCTGAAGCTTCGCCGCCTGGAGCGCGCGCCTGGCGATGTCGACCGGCTGCTGTCCGGCTACGACCGGGAGAGTATCAACGCTGGCCTGCCGGCCGAGCACCGCAAGCTGCTCCTGCGCCGCCGGGCGGGCGACGTCGAGCGACGCCATCAGCACCTTCTTGCGGTTCTTCTCGGTGAGCCGCTTGGCGAGTTTCGCGGTGGTGGTGGTCTTGCCCGAGCCCTGGAGCCCGACCATCATCACGACGGCCGGTGGATTGACGTCGACGCGAAGCTCGGAGGCGTCGGATCCGAGGGTCTCCACGAGTTGGTCGTGGACGATCTTGACGACCATCTGCCCCGGAGTGACCGAGCGCAGCACTTCCTTGCCGACGGCTTTCTCGGTGGCCCGGTCGACGAAATCGCGGGCAACGGGGAGAGCGACGTCGGCTTCGAGAAGCGCGACTCGGACTTCGCGCATCGCCGAGCGCACGTCGGCGTCGGTCAGGGCGCCGCGCCCGCGAAGCTTGTCGAATACGCCCGATAGGCGATCGCTCAGATTATCGAACACTCAAGTCTCCTGAACATGCCGGAACGGCCCATATGGGTGCTCGCAACGCAAATTACGCCGGCGGACGAAACCTCGTCGGCCGGCGTGCGCCCGCGGGCGCTCCAGTCATGTATGTCCTAAGACGGGGCGCCCCTAGCCGAAGCGACCTCGCGAATCAACTCAACCGCGGCTTGCCCTTGGGCTTGCGGCGCGGGCGGGTTGGGCCGCCGGGTGCGGGCGGGCCGCCGGGGCCGCGGCCGTTGGGGTCTCGCGGAGGCCGGCCGCCGCGGCGGACTCCGGTGGCGGGGCGCGGTGACGGGCGGCGGTCGCGTTCGGGGACACGGTCCATTGGCCGCGACTGGCGCATCTGCTCGCGCGGGCCGACCGCATAGCCTTCCTTCAGCAGCTGCGTAAACGCTGTGCGAGTACTCTCGACGATCGCGTCTTGAAGCTCCTTCGGCAGGTCGGAGAAGGTGACGTTGGGGTGGATAGCCTGGACGTCGCGAAGCAGCTGGTTCGGCAAGCCTCCGGAGGCCTTCTTCAGCGCCTGCACGGCGTCGAGGATCGCCGAGAAGACGATTGACTGCATCACTTCGTTCGCTGGTCTCGGCATTGCTGTTTCGTGCCCCGGCTGGTGGACTTGAGTTTCGCGGCCCCCTAGATGCGCGCCCTGCGCATGACACTCCACTTTCACAAGATGCACGGCTTGGGAAACGATTTCGTCATCGTTGACGGACGCGTGAACCCAGTGACGATCACCCCGGAGCTGGCGCGCGGCATAGCCGACCGCCACCGCGGAGTGGGCTGCGACCAGCTGATCCTGGTCGGCAAGTCGGACAAGGCCGACGTGTCGATGCGAATCTGGAACCACGACGGCGGGGAGGTCGAATCCTGCGGCAACGCGTCACGCTGTGTGGTCGCCCTGACCGGCGCGAAGACCATCGAGACTCCGGCGGGCGTGATCGAGGGTTCGTCCGAGGGCAGCGAAGTCGAGGTTAGCGTGCGCGAGCCGCGCTTCGGCTGGGCCGAGATTCCGATCTCCTACGCGATGGACACGACCGATATCCCGATCGACTGGGGCGAGCTGAGGAACGGCTTCGCGGTCAATGTCGGCAACCCGCATATCATATTTTTCGTCGACGACCCGGATGCGATCAATCTCGACCACCGCGGCCCGGAGATCGAGAACGATCCGGCGTTCCCCGACCGGATCAACGTCCATGTCGCCGCCGTCCGCGACGACGGCATCCACATGCGCTCGTGGGAGCGCGGAGCCGGCCTGACGCTCGCCTGCGGTACCGGAGCGTCGGCGACTGCCGTTGCCGCCATCGCAAGCAAGCGCGCGGCGAGCCCGGTCAGGGTTCACATGCCGGGCGGATCGGTCACCATTTCATGGGAACCGGGCCAGCAGCTGCGGATGAAGGGCGGCGCCACCCACGTGTTCGAGGGCGATCTCGACGTCGAGAACCTCGCCAGGTGCGCCTCATGATTGCCGAGACGGTGAGCCTCGGCTGCCGGCTCAACTTCGCGGAGGCGGAAACGATCGCAAGGGCCGCTCCGAAGGACGAGCGCTGGGTGATCGTCAACAGCTGCGCAGTCACCAACGACGCTGTCCGGCAGACTCGCCAGGCGATCCGGCGGGCGCACCGCAGGCGCCCGGACGCGCGAGTCCTGGTTACCGGTTGCGCCGCTGAGCTCGATCCCTCGAGCTTCGAGCGGATGCCGGAGGTTTCGCGGGTGGTCGGCAACGCGGACAAGCTACGGGCTTTTGGCGGCATGACGTCGCCCGTCGCCGCGGGTTCGCACTCCCGGGTGCGAAGCTTCGTCGCCGTCCAGAACGGCTGCGACCACCGCTGCACCTTCTGCTCGATCTGGCAGGCGCGGGGGACAAGCGCCTCGCTTCCGTTCGAAGCGATCCGCGACGCCATCGCGCGTGAGATCGATCGCGGCGCGAAGGAGATCGTGCTCACCGGCGTCGACATCACCGACTACACGGGCGGCCTGGGCAAATTGTGCCAGCGCCTGCTCGCCGCCGAGCCGCGGCTGAAGCGGCTTCGCCTGTCGTCGCTCGACAGCATCGAGATCGACGAAGCCCTGTTCGAGCTGATCGCGGGCGAGCCCCGGCTGCTGCCACACTTCCACCTGTCGCTCCAGGCCGGGGACGACATGATCCTCAAGCGGATGAAGCGCCGCCACAGCCGCGCCCAGGCGGTCGCCGCCGTCGAGCGGATCAAGGCCGCGCGAGCCGATGCGACGATCGGTGCCGACCTGATCGCCGGATTTCCTACCGAATCTGAAGAAATGGCGGTGAACTCGCTGCAACTGCTAGGCGATTGCGACATAATTGCTGCTCATGTGTTTCCCTTCTCGCCGCGCCCCGGCACGCCGGCTGCGCGGATGCCGCAACTGGACCGGCAGGTGGTGAAGGCCCGCGCCGCCAGGCTTCGGAAGGCTGCCGACCTTCGTCGTAGTGCCTGGCTCGACAGCCTCGCCGGAACTCGCCAGCGGGTGCTGATCGAAACCAACGCCAAGGGGCACAGCGACGGCTTTGCGCCGGTTGCGGTCGCCGGCGCCAGGCGCGGGGACATCGGCACCGTCCGGGTCACAGGCCGCGACGGCGACAGCCTCGTGGGCGTTTTCGAATGAGCTGGCTCGACCGCCTGCGCGGCGGTTTCTCCAAAACCGCCGACAAGCTCGCCGACAACCTCACTGGCCTGACCAGCCGCGCCGCGCTCGACACGGCGACACTCGACGATATCGAGGAGGCTCTGATCGCCTCCGACATCGGGCCCGAGGCGTCCCATCGGATCCGCGACTCAATCGCCCGGCAAAAGTTCGACAAGCTCGACGAGCGCGGGCTTCGAACCATCCTCGCCGAAGAGATAGAAAAGATCTTGGCTCCCGTCGCCAAGCCGCTGGAAATCTACGGCTTTCCGCGGCCGCACGTGATCCTGGTTATCGGCGTCAACGGGTCAGGTAAGACCACCACGATCGGCAAGCTTGCCCATTGGCTCCAGGAGCAGGATTACGGAGTCCTGATGTGCGCCGGCGACACCTTCCGAGCCGCGGCCATCGAGCAGCTCCAGATCTGGGGGACCCGCATCGGCGCGCCAGTCATCGCCGGCAAGGAAGGCGCCGATCCTGCCGGCCTGGTGTTCGATGGGGTCAAGCAGGCAACCGCGCAGGGGATCGATGTCCTTGTGGTCGATACCGCCGGCCGGATGCAGAACAAGTCGCACCTGATGGAGGAATTGTCGAAGATCCGCCGGGTCCTCGGCCGCCTCAACGCGCAAGCGCCCCACGACGTCCTCCTCGTTCTCGACGCAACGACGGGCCAGAATGCGCTGGCGCAGGTCGAGGTCTTCCGCGAAACGGCCAATGTGACCGGCCTGATCATGACCAAGCTCGACGGAACCGCCCGCGGCGGAGTCCTCGTCGCCGCCGCCGAGCGCTTCGGCCTTCCCATCTATGCGATCGGGGTCGGAGAGACCGCCGACGACCTGCGCCCGTTCGACCCCCGCGCCGTCGCGCGCGCGATCGCAGGGCTCCCGCCGGAATGAGCGCCAAGGAAAAGCCGGGCAGCGGCTCGCAGCTGCTGATCGATGTCGGGCCCCTGCTCGTCTTCTTCGCCGCCAATTTCTTCGCGCCCGTGCCCTCGGCGCTGAAAATCTTCGTCGCCACCGGCGCCTTCATGGCCGCGATGGTGGCGGCGATGATCTATTCGGCCCTCCGATTCGGCCGGATTTCGCCGATGCTGTGGTTCTCGGGCGTCCTCGTCGTCGTCATGGGCGGAGTGACCCTGTGGCTGCACGACGAGGTCTTCATCAAGATGAAGCCGACGATCTACTACGTCTTCATCTCGGCCCTGCTCGGCTTCGGCCTGTTCAAGGGCAAGCCGCTTTTGAAGATGGTCCTGGGAAGCGCCTACCCGGGGCTCGACGAGGAAGGGTGGCGAAAGCTGACCCGCAACTGGGCCGTGTTCTTCCTGTTCCTTGCCGCCCTCAACGAAGGCGTGTGGCGCAACAGCAGCACGGACTTCTGGGTCGGCTTCAAGCTCTGGGGGGCGATCCCGCTCACCTTCCTGTTCGCAGCGGCCAACATCCCGATGCTTCTGCGCCACGGCCTCAACCGCGACGAAGCCGCACCGAAGGAACCGGGGCCGGTCGAATGAGCGAGCCGATCCTGTCCATCCGCGGGCTCCGCAAGAGCTACGCGAGCGGCACCGAGGCGCTGAAGAGCGTCGACCTCGACATTCGCCGCGGCGAGATTTTCGCGCTTCTCGGGCCAAACGGCGCCGGCAAGACGACGCTGATCAGCATCGTCTGCGGCATTGTCACTCCGACCGGCGGCGAAGTGCTGATCGACGGCAAGAACTGGCAGCAGCACTATCGCGAGGCGCGCAAGCGGATCGGGCTCGTCCCGCAAGAGCTGACGATGGACGTGTTCGAGCCGCTGATCAGCACCGTGAGCTTCAGCCGGGAGTTGTTCGGACGAGCGCCGGACAAGGCGAAGGTCGAGCAGATCCTCCGCGACCTTTCGCTGTGGGACAAGCGCAACGAAATCCTCAAAGAGCTGTCGGGCGGAATGAAGCGGCGGGTGATGATCGCCAAGGCGCTCGCCCACGAGCCGGACATCCTGTTCCTCGACGAACCGACAGCAG
Organism: Sphingomicrobium sp.; assembly: GCA_036261735.1. GTDB lineage: Bacteria > Pseudomonadota > Alphaproteobacteria > Sphingomonadales > Sphingomonadaceae > Sphingomicrobium. The sequence continues at coordinate 6,182 of DATAKH010000079.1, read as the reverse complement.
GCGTCGATGTCGAGCTTCGCCGCGACATGTGGGCGCTGGTCAGGCGCCTCCGCGACAATGGCACCACGATCATCCTCACCACCCACTATATCGAGGAAGCCGAGGAGATGGCCGACCGTGTCGGCGTGATCGCCAACGGCGAGCTGATCCTGGTCGAAGAGAAGACCGAGCTGATGAAGAAGCTCGGGCGAAAGATCCTTCACCTGCAGCTGACCGAGCCGCTGAAATCGGTCCCGCCCGAGCTTGCCGAGTGGAACCCGAAGCTCAGCGAGGATGGCAACATCCTCACCTATGAATTCGACGCGAAAGCCGATCGCACCGGCATTCCCTCGCTCCTGACGGCGATCCGCGACATCGGACTCGGATTCAAGGATCTCGACACCAAGCAGTCGAGCCTCGAGGATATTTTCGTCGGCCTCATCCACGAAAAGCGGAGCGCCGCATGAACTGGCGCGGCGTCCTTGCCATCTACAAGTTCGAAATGCACCGCTTCCGGCGGACCCTGTGGACCGGCCTTGCGGTACCGGTGATCACCACCTCGCTCTATTTCATCGTTTTTGGCGCCGCGATCGGAAGCCGGATGACCGAGATCGACGGAGTCGCCTACGGAAGCTTCATCGTCCCCGGCCTGATGATGCTGTCGCTGTTCACCGAGAGCATCTTCAACGCCAGCTTCGGAATCCACATGCCGCGCTTCACCGGCACCATCTATGAGATCCTGTCGGCGCCGCTATCCGCGTTCGAAACGGTGCTCGGCTATGTCGGCGCTGCTGCAAGCAAGGCAATGAGCGTCGCGCTGGTGATCTTCATCACCGCGCACCTGTTCGTGCCGGTTACGGTCGCTCACCCGCTGCTGGCGTTCCTCTACCTGCTCCTCGTCGCCCTCACCTTCTGCCTGTTCGGCTTCATGGTCGGGATCTGGGCCAAGGGGTTCGAGCAGCTGCAGGTCATCCCGCTGCTGGTCGTGACCCCGCTCACCTTCCTCGGCGGCGCCTTTTATTCGATCGACATGCTCGGCGAGCCGTGGCGGTCGATCACCCTGTTCAACCCGGTGGTCTACCTGATCAACGGCTTCCGCTGGACGTTCTTCGGGACCGCGGACGTCAGCTTCGGCCTCGCGCTCGGCGCGACCTTGGCCTTCTTCCTGCTCTGCCTGGCCGGAGTGTGGTGGATCTTCCGCACCGGCTACCGGCTGAAGCAATAGCCGCTCAGTCGGCGGATTCGCTCTCGCGGACCTCTGCGGCATCGCTGGACGAGCTCTCCTGGTCCGCTCGGCTGGCGCCCTTGCCGTCGAGGTTCCGCGCGACAAAGTCCCAGTTGATGATGTTCTGGAGGACGCTCTTCAGGAAGCGCGGCCGCTCGTTGCGATAATCGATGTAATAAGCATGCTCCCACACATCGATGGTCAGCAACGGAGTCATTCCGTGGACGACGGGCGTGTCGGCGTCGTGGAGCGACGTGACTTCCAGCTTGCCGTTGTTGAGGACGAGCCAGCCCCAGCCGCTTGCGAAATGATTGGCGCTTTCGGTCTGAAGCGCGTCGAGCAGAGCGTCGTGGCCGCCGAAATCGTCGTCGATCATCTCCTTGAGCTTGCCCGACGGCGAGCTCGAGCCTTGCGGGGCAAGGCATTGCCAGAAGAAGCTGTGGTTCCAGATCTGCGCCGAATTGTTGAACAGGCCCTTGTCGCCCTTGTCCTTCGCGGCGCGGATCACCTCGACCAGCGACGCGCCTTCCAAGCCCTTCTCGCCAAGCATGCCGTTGGTCTTGTCGACATAGGCCTTGTGGTGCTTGCCGTAGTGGTAATCGAGTGTTTCGCTCGACATGTGCGGCTCCAGCGCGTCGCGCGCGAACGGCAGGTCGGGCAGCTTGAAAGCCATGGCGGGTCTCCTCGTTAAGGTGATGCAAGGGGAACGGACGAGAACCACGGAGGCTCCGCCGAAGTTCGCGAGGGCTTGCGATTGGCTGTGCCGCCGCCGTAACAAACGCTGAAAAGGTGCTGACTAAGGGGGATCAGATGGACAAATTCTTCGCAAATCTCTGGTGGGTGTTGGCGATCGGCTTCGGCGTTGCCGGAGTGGTGATGGCGCTGCCCGACTACGCAATCGCGCCGGGCGTGACCTCGGTCGGAGTCGCCGCCGGCGTGTTCCAGTGGCTCCACGTGCTGTTCGGGGTGATGTGGATCGGCCTGCTCTACTATTTCAACTTCGTGCAGGTGCCGCTGATGCCGGCGATCCCGGCCGAGGCGAAGCCGGCGGTGACGAAGCATATCGCGCCAAAAGCGCTGTTTTATTTCCGCTGGAGCGCGGCGCTGACTGTGCTTGCCGGTCTTGTCCTGGCGCACCTCTATCATGAGCTGATGGAGGTGATCACTTTCCAGGAAGGGTTCCGGCTGCTTTCGATCGGCGCCTATCTGGGGCTGATCATGGCCTTCAACGTCTGGTTCATCATTTGGCCCGCGCAAAAGAAGGTGCTGGGCCTCGTGGAGGCCGACGACGCGGCCAAGGCGAAAGCAGCCAAGGCGGCGCTGATCGCATCGCGGACGAACGTTCTGCTGTCGATCCCGATGCTTCTGGCGATGACCAACTTCCGCTGATTTGAAACGGCGCCGGCTTGCCTAGCGCGAGCCGGCGTCGAGCAGCTTGTGGCGCTTGAGCGCGTGGCGGAGCTGGTCGTAGCTGAGCCCGATCGCCGCAGCAGTCGCCCGCTGGTTGAAGCGATTGGCGTTGAGCGCGTTTTCCAGGAGCGTGCGCTCGTAGGAATCGACAGCGCTCCGGAAATCGTCGGTCTCGAGCGGCATCGGCGCGGCGGCGGGAACTTCCTCGGACTGCTCGTACGCGGACGGCGGCTCGGTTTCCGCGCGGGCGTTCAGTGCCGCGGCCGCTTTCAATGTCCACGGCGAGTGGAAGGGATCGAACTGAATCGCGTCCACCGGCCGCTCGGCATCTTCCCAGCGGTACACGGCCCGCTCGACGACATTGCGAAGCTCGCGGACGTTGCCCGGCCAGGAATAGCGCTCCATCTCAGCCATCGCCTTGTCGGAGAAACCCGGCCAGTTGGGCCAGTCGAGCTCGACCGCCATCCGCCGCCCGAAATGCTCGATCAGGAGCGGGATGTCGCCCTGGCGAGCGCTTAGCGGCGGGAGGGTGATCACTTCGAACGACAGGCGGTCGAGAAGGTCCGCTCGGAACTTCCCCTGCTCGACCAGGGTCGGGAGATGCTCGTTGGTTGCGGCGACGATGCGGACGTCGACCGACACCGGCTTGGACGCGCCGATCCGGGTAATCTCGCCATATTCGGTCGCTCTTAGCAGCCGGTCCTGGGCGGGTGCCGACAGGGTCGCCAGCTCATCGAGGAAAAGGGTGCCGCCGTCCGCTTCTTCGAAACGCCCGTGACGAGTCTTGGTCGCTCCGGTAAAAGAGCCGGCTTCATGGCCGAACAGCTCCGCCTCGATGAGGTTTTCCGGCAATGCCGCGCAGTTCATCACGACCAGCGGCCCCGACCAGCGCGGGCTGAGGTGGTGGAGGCGTTCTGCGATCAGCTCCTTGCCGGTTCCGCGCTCGCCGATCACCAGCACCGGCCGGTTAAGCGCTGCAGCACGGCTCGCCCTCTCGACGGCGTCGAGAACGGCGTTGCTTTGGCCGACGAAGGTTTCGGTGCGTTCCACGCGCTGACTGTTGGTGGCAAATGCCATGATTTGGCAAGATATTTCGACGAGCGGAACGGGCAATTTCCGCGATTTTCGCAGCTTCGTTGCATTTCCGAAGTTTGGCATATGTCCTGCATGGTAAAATGCATGCAGGGCCCTGATTTTGATTGCGGAGTGCTAAGATGAGTATCTTTTCCCGGACGCGGGACATCTTCGCTGCGAACATGACCGAGCTTCTCGACCGGGCCGAAGACCCGGCGCGGATGATCCGGATGATCATCCTCGAGATGGAAGAGACGCTGGTCGAAGTTCGGGCAAGCGCGGCGAAAACGATCGCCGACGGCAAGGACATGCGCCGGACGTTGAACCGGCTGGACGAGCTTCAGTCGAGCTGGACCGAGAAGGCCGAGCTGGCGCTCAGCAAAGGCCGCGAGGACCTCGCCAAGGCCGCGCTCATCGAGCGACAGAAGGCGACCGACATGGCCGATGGCCTGAAGGAGGAGATCCGCGTCCTCGACGACACGCTGAAGAGCTACGAGGCGGACATCGCCAAGCTCCAGGGCAAGCTTCGCGAAGCCCGGGCGCGCCAGAACGCGATCGCCCACCGGCTGGAAAGCGCGGTGACCCGGGCCAAGGCGCGCGAGCTTCTCAACGGCAACCGTACCGAGGATGCGTTCAGCCGCTTTGAGGTCCTTGAGCGGCGGGCGGACTTCGCCGAAGGCCGTGCGGAGGCGCTGGGAATGACAGGGCCCAAGAGCCTGGAAGAGGAAATTTCCGAGCTCAAGTCGTCCGACAAGGTCGATGCGGAGCTCGAAGCGATGAAGGCCGCGCTCGCGGCAAAGGGGAATAAGTGATGGACGAGTTCATTCCGATTCTGGCGATTGTCGTACTCTTCCTCGGGCTGCCGTGGCTGATCTTCCACTACGTCACCCGCTGGAAGCAGGCGAAGACGCTGACCGTCGGCGACGAGCAGCTGCTCGACGAGCTTCACGACCTCGCTCGCCGGCTCGACGAACGCATGTGCACGATCGAGCGAATCATGACCGCCGAGAACCCAGAGTGGCGCCAGGCCTGCCTCCCCGAGGCCGGAACGCCGCTTTCCAACGACATCGGCCGGACCCGTGTCCGCACGGGGGAGGAAGGATGAGCACGCAGCCCCCCAGCCGGACGAACTTCTACCTCGACAAGAAGCATGGCAAGGTCATGGGCGTGTGCGCCGGCCTTGCCGATTACACCGGCTTCGACGTCACGCTTATCCGGATCCTGTTCATCCTGGCGCTGTTCATGGGCGCCGGCGCCTTGCTGCCGGTCTATTTCATCGCCGGCTGGATCGCCCAGGACAAGCCGCGCGAGCTCCAGGATTCAAATCCGGAGGACAAGCAATTCTGGCAGGGTGTGCGCACCTCGCCCGGCCGGACCGCGCGCGCCATCAAGGCGCGATTCCGCGATGTCGACCGGCGGCTCGCCCAGGTCGAGCATTATGTGACCGTCGAGAACCGCTCGCTCGCCCGCGAGATCGAGCAGCTACGCTAAGCCCAGGAGTATCTCATGATCGGTCCCGGGGAAGTCATGGTCGCGCTGATCGTTGTCGGCCTGCCAATCATCCTGTTGATGATCATCGCCAACCGCTTCTTCAAATTGCGCGAAAAAAAGCTCGAGGTGGAAGCGCAGCTTGCCGCCGAGAAAGCCGCCCAATATGCGTCTCGCTCCATGGAACTGGAGCAGCGGGTTCGAGTACTTGAGCAGATCGTGACCGACGCCGGCGCACAGACCGCCAGCCAGATCGAAGCTCTTCGCGACCGGCAGAAGCTCCCCGGCAGAGAGGCCTCCAAGTGAATCCTTTCGAGTTCGTCCTCGCCGTCCTGCTCCTTATGTTCGTCTTCACGATCGTCCGGCACAAGATGGGCATATCGGGTCGCTCGGCGCGAGACGTTCAGGATGTCCCCAACGACGCCGAAAACGAGCGCCTGCGGGGCAACGTGAAGCAGCTGCAGGAGCGGATCAAAGTCCTCGAACGTATCGTCACCGATCGCGGCGTCGATACCGCGGCGCAAATCGAGGCGCTTCGCGAGCGCGATCGTATTTCTGAAGAGGACGATAGCTGATGAACGGCGGGCAGATCATGGTTGTCGTGATCGTCGCGATCGTGATGTTCGCGTCGATCTTCAAGGCGAAGTACGGCTATGGACGCAATAGGGGGGCGATCGACGCGTCGCCGGAAGAGCGCGCGGAAACGCTGCGCCTGCGTGACGAGGTCAAGCAGCTCAAGGAACGCCTGAAGGTACTCGAGCGGATAACCGTCGAAAAGGAAAACAGCCTCGCCAAGCAGATCGACGAGCTTCGCGACAGCTGACCTTGCCTGCGCCGCCGGCGAGGCATAGCTCGGGCACATGCCCCTGCCCCCGATCACGGACGTCCTTTCCGAATATGAATTCCTCGATCCGGAAGACCGTTACCGGCTGCTGATCGAGCTCGGCCGCAAGCTCGAGCCGATGCCCGACGCTCTCAAGACCGACGCGACGAAGGTGCGCGGCTG
>DATAKH010000183.1:0-17687 GCA_036261735.1 Sphingomicrobium sp. | reverse complement strand
GTCGAAGCATCGAGATGGCCGAGCTCGCCAAGTTCTTTCGGAGTCATCGAGATCTGCAGCGGCCCGCGGCGGCCGAGGATGGTGACGGCGCTGATCGGCGAAGCATCGAGCGCGTCGAGCGCATGGCCGACAATGTCGCCTTCGGACAGCTCGCCCCGCGTCTTCGACAGGATTCGGGCGCAATCGAGCGCGACATTGCCGTTGCCGATCACGGCTGCGTGGGTTCCGCCGAGCGGCGGCTCGAGGTCGGCGAATTCGGGATGGCCGTTGTACCAGCCGACGAACGCGGCCGAGCCAATCACTCCCGGCAAATCCTCGCCCGGAATCCCGAGCTTGCGGTCGTTAGGGGCGCCGATCGCCAGCACGACGGCATCGTAAAGCTCGAGCAGTTCCCGGATCGACAGGTCGCGGCCGACGCAAACGTTGCCGATGAAGTCGACTCCGGCGCTTTCGGCGGTCTTGTCGTAGCGCTTCGCCACCGCCTTCAGCGACTGATGGTCGGGAGCGACCCCGAAGCGGACGAGGCCGTAGGGCACTGGGTAACGGTCGATAATGTCGACCCGCGCCTGCTCGCCATAGGCCTTGTTCAGCGCTTCCGCGGTGTAGAAGCCCCCCGGCCCCGATCCGACCACCGCGAAGTGGCGCATCAGTCGCGTTTGTCCTCGAGCAACAAATCGCCGCCCTTGGCCTTCAGCATCGCCGCGATCGGCTGCGCGAACATTCCCAGAAGGCCGGGGAGGTCGAAATGGCAGTGGACGTTGGACTCAGAGACCGTGAGGTCGGCGTTGATATTGTCGCCCATCGCCGCCACCGACAGCTTCAGCGTGTCGCCTTCCCAGCGCGACGTGACATTGCCGCCTCCCGGGATCTGCTCGTGAAGCTTGTGGATATTGCCACCGATTCGGCGCTTCGCCTCCTCCTTGCCAAGCTTGTGCGGAAGGTCGACGTCGATCGGCTGGCCCATGGGCACGGTGTGGCTGGCGCGGAGGCGCATTTCAAGTAGGGTGCGCCGCGATGCGTACACTGCTCCTGCTTCTGACGCTCTCCGGCACGGCTGCCGGGGCGCAGACCTACAATCCGACCGAGCGCTACGTGATCGCCGGCCAGGACGAGCCGGGCTACCGGGCCTGGTATCTCGCCAGCCCGGTAAACCCGATCCGGGTGGCGGGGCTCCATCATTACATCACCCATTACGGCGCCGGCTGGGTGCTCCCGACCTGGCAGATCATCCGAACCGCCAGCGACTGGAGGAAGTGCAACGATGCAGCCTTCGAAGTGCCGCCGACCAGCGAGTGGCCCCACATCGTCCAGACGCTCCGCTTCGTCCGCGACGAGGTGATCCCCGCGGTCGGCCCAGTCGAAGCGGTATCCGCCTATCGCAATGCGCGCCTGAACGAATGCGCCGGCGGCGCCCCCGGGAGCGCCCACAGGGGATTCTACGCGCTCGACCTGGTGCCACTGAACGAGACCACGCGCGAACAGCTGATGCGGACGATGTGCGCGGTCCACCAGCGCCGCGGCGAAGCTTATTCGACCGGGCTCGGCTTTTACCCGTTCCTTCGCTTCCACGTCGATTCGCGGGGGTTCAGGCGCTGGCTTCCGGCCGGCGAGGAGGCTTCCTGCGATCCGCTAGGCGAGCAACCGCATGCGCCGGAGCCCGTTGAAGCCGTTGTGAAATAAGGGGATTCGAGCATCCCTTGTGTTGCCCAGATGCAACACCAATATCGCTCCCGACCATAGGGGGTTTTTGAATGGACTTTGAAAAGCTGACCGACCGCGCCCGTGGCTTCCTCCAGGCAGCGCAGACCATCGCGGTTCGCGAGCATCACCAGCGCATTGCGCCGGCGCACTTGCTCAAGGCCCTGCTCGACGACGAGCAGGGAATGGCGGCGGGGCTTATCGAGGCCGCCGGCGGCGACTCCAAGGCGGCGAAGCGCGAGGTCGACGCGCTGGTCGCGAAGGTCCCGGCAGTGACCGGCAGCGGCGCCACTTCCGCTCCGGCGATGGATGGCGACACCATCCGCGTGCTCGACCAGGCGGAGCAGGTCGCGAAGAAGGCCGGCGACCAATATGTGACCGTCGAGCGGATATTGCTGGCGATGACACTCGCCAAAGGCACAGACGTCGCCAAGGCACTGGAAAATGCCGGCGTTCGCCCGCAGGGCTTGAACTCCGCGATCGAGAAGCTTCGCGGCGGGCGAACCGCGGACACCCAGAGCTCCGAGGACCGGTACGACGCGCTGAAGCGCTATACGCGCGACCTTACCCAGGCCGCCCGCGACGGAAAGCTCGACCCGGTCATTGGCCGCGACGAGGAAATCCGCCGCACCGTCCAGGTGCTTGCCCGCCGGACCAAGAACAACCCCGTGCTGATCGGCGAACCGGGGGTCGGCAAGACGGCGATCGCCGAAGGCCTCGCGGTTCGGATCGCCAACGGCGACGTCCCCGACGGTATCAAGGACCGCCGGCTGCTTGCGCTCGACATGGGCTCGCTGATCGCCGGGGCCAAATATCGCGGCGAGTTCGAGGAGCGGCTCAAGGGCGTGATCGACGAGGTCAAGCAGTCCGAAGGCAATATCATCCTCTTCATCGACGAGATGCACACGCTGGTCGGAGCCGGGAAGAGCGAAGGCGCGATGGACGCCGGAAATTTGCTCAAGCCGGCGCTTTCGCGCGGCGAGCTCCACGTGATCGGCGCGACCACGCTCGACGAATATCGCAAGCATGTCGAGAAGGACGCGGCGCTGGAACGGCGCTTCCAGCCGGTCTTCGTCGGCGAGCCGACCGTTCCTGACACCATCTCCATCCTTCGCGGTCTCAAGGAGAAATACGAGCTGCATCATGGGGTTAGGATCACCGATGCGGCGATCGTCGCGGCTGCGACACTGTCGAACCGCTATATCACCGACCGTTTCCTTCCCGACAAGGCAATCGACCTGATGGACGAGGCCGCGAGCCGGATCCGGATGGAGGTCGAATCCAAGCCCGAAGAAATCGAGAACCTCGATCGCCGGATCATCCAGCTCAAGATCGAGCGCGAGGCGCTGAAGAAAGAGCAGGACAAGGCGTCCAAGGAGCGGCTCGACAAGCTCGAAGGCGAGCTCGCCAACCTCGAGCAGCAATCGGCCGAGCTTACCCAGCGCTGGCAGGCCGAGAAAGAGAAGATCGCGGGTGAAGCCAAGATCAAGGAGCAGCTCGATGCCGCCCGGCTAGAGCTCGATCAGGCGCAGCGCTCTGGCGATCTCGCGAAAGCGGGCGAGCTACAGTACGGCCGAATCCCCGAGCTCGAAAAGCAGCTCGGCGATGCCCAGGCGGCGTCGGAAGGCGCGATGCTCCGCGAAGAAGTCACGGACCAGGACATCGCCGGAGTCGTTAGCCGGTGGACCGGAATTCCGGTCGAGCGGATGATGGAGGGCGAGCGCGACAAGCTGATGCAAATGGAGAGCGCGATCGGCGCCCGGGTCATCGGTCAGGAAGACGCGGTCAAGGCGGTGTCGGCAGCCGTCCGGCGCGCCCGAGCGGGGTTGCAGGACCCCAACCGGCCGCTCGGCTCGTTCCTGTTCCTCGGCCCCACCGGCGTCGGCAAGACCGAGCTCACCAAGGCGCTGGCCGAATTCCTGTTTGACGATGCGTCCGCGATGGTGCGTATCGACATGAGCGAATTCATGGAGAAACATGCGGTCGCTCGGCTGATCGGCGCGCCCCCCGGCTATGTCGGCTATGAGGAAGGCGGCGTTCTGACCGAGGCCGTTCGCCGCCGGCCCTATCAGGTGGTGCTGTTCGACGAGGTCGAGAAGGCCCATGCCGACGTCTTCAACGTCCTCCTCCAAGTGCTCGACGACGGCCGCCTGACCGACGGCCAGGGCCGCACCGTCGACTTCACCAACACGATCATCATCCTGACCTCGAACCTGGGATCGCAGTTCCTCGCCGGGCTCGGCGAGGATGAGGCTGTCGAGAAGGTCGAGCCGCAGGTGATGGAGGTCGTCCGAGCCCACTTCCGCCCCGAGTTCCTCAATCGGCTCGACGAGATCATCCTCTTCCACAGGCTCGGGACCGCCCACATGGGGCCGATCGTCGACATCCAGATCGCCCGGCTTCAGCAGCTGCTCGAGGATCGCAAGATCAGGATTGAGTTGACACCCGCGGCGCGCGAGTGGCTCGGGCGGGTCGGCTACGATCCGGTATACGGTGCACGCCCATTGAAGCGGGCGGTCCAGAAGTACCTGCAGGACCCGCTCGCCGACGCGCTGCTGTCCGGGCAGGTGCGTGACGGGCAGACGGTCCGTGTCGACGAGGGCGACGGGCAGCTGGTGCTGACGCCCGAAGCGAACGGCGATTTGTCCGAAGCCGCGGAATAGCTGCCCGCCCCTTCGCCGCGCCATCCGCGCAATCGAACGCTGTGCGCCGGCGAACCCGCGTTATCGCTTGAGCCTAAGGCCGTCCGCCGGTGAGTGCCGGCGCCCGGACTTACAGCCGCAGCCCTGGCTTCGGCATGCTCACCGCAAGCAGAAAGGGCCGCTCCGGTATCCCCGGAACGGCCCCTCCTTGTTTGCTCAATCCGGCGTCAAGCCACCGGACTGACCGCGGTTAGCCCCGCTCGGGAGCGGCCGGCGGCGGCGGCGGCGGCGGCGGCGGAGCAGGGCACTGCTCGGTCGCCAGGATCACCGTGCCATCACCGCAGGTCTGCGTTGCCGGAGCCTCCACGACGGGCGGCGGCGGAGCCACGACCTCAACCGGCGGCGGCGGCGGAGCGATACCACCACCGAAGGCGATGTCCAGACCAAGGCGGACGTACCGCGGAGTCTGGTAAGCCCTCGGCTTGCCGTAGTTCGGGTTTGCAACGCCGAAGCCGATTTCTCCAACTTCGTTGCGCTGCATCACTGCCTGCGCATTGAAGACGTTGAAGATGTCGGCGCGCAGCGTCACGATCTGACCCGTGCCGATGTGCAGGTTGTAACGACCCGAGAGGTCGACCTGCTGGTACCAGCCGCTGCGGAGACCCGTGCCACGCGGAGCGGGGACGCCACCGCAGTAGTGAGACGCGGCGCCGTAGCCGTTCTCAAGCGAGTCCTCGACCGGATAGTAGCCAAGGCAGCTCAGGTGACGAGGCGACATGACCTGGATCTGCGTACCGAGGATCAGGTCCGGGGTCAGTGCATAGGAACCCCAGAGCTTGAAGCGGTGACGGCGATCGTTCGGCAGGTAACCGTAGGAATGCTCGGTGAACCCGGGCTGGTCGAAGTCCTGCGTGATGCCGGCATCGTCCTGTCCGAAGTCCGACTGGACCATGCCCTCGGAGTTACCCTTGCTCCACGACAGCGTGTAGCTGCCGTTGAGGCTGTACACCTCGTTCCAGGGCTTGTTGAAGGTGAACTCGAGCGCCTTGTAGGTGCGCTTCGCCTTCGGATAGCCAAGGTCTGCCGGATCGAGAGTGACGACGCGGTTATGAAGCTCGGGAATGGCGAACGGACCATTCTCGGCGTTCAGCGCCACGGTCATCGGCGTACCCGGGTTGGTGATCACATACTGGTGATAACCCGACCAGATCGCGTTACAGGTCGCTTCGGCAAAGCCCTCTGCGATACAGTAGGTCCGTGCCGCGGCGTCGATCGCGACGTCTTCCGCGCTCGTGTCGAGGCTACGGTATACGCCCGTGAGCCCGACGCGCCATCCGTTGTTGAGCTTGTGCTCGTAACCCAGGATGTATTCGCTCTCACGAGTTGCCTTGAGACCGGCGTCCGTACCCTGCGTCGTGAGCGGCGTCTCGCCGGCACCCGAAACCGAGCAGTTCTGCCCGCTCGAGACTGGCGTGAGGCCGAACGGGCACTGCACGTTGTAGGCCGGATAGTCGGTGACCTGAGCTCCGAGGATCGGAAGGCCATTGGCGTCAAGTCCGGTGAAGTAGAAGCGCTCGCGGAAGTAGAGCTCCGAAGCCGCCTGACGTGCCGCGGTGTTGCTCGCGAACGGCAGGAAGTACTGACCGAAGAACGCCTTCAGCGTGCCCGACTTGTCAGGCCACATTTCGTAGGTCGCACCGATACGCGGCGCATAGTTGCCCTTGCTCTCCAGGAAGACGGTTCCGTCCTGCTTGTTGAGACGGAAGTCGTCGCGGCGCAGGCCCAGGTTCAGGGTCAGCCGATCCGTGACGTTCCATTCGTCCTGGATATAGGCCGCCTGGTTGCGCGCCGTGAAGCCACCGCCGCTGACGAGATAGTTGATCTCGACCTGCGGGTCCTGGCCAGCGAGGCCGTTGCGGAAGATGATCGCTGCGCCGGCGCCGGTGTTGGCGCAAGCCGCTGCCGACAGGAAGCCGGTGCCGCAGAGCAGCGAGTTGCCCGGACGGACCGTCGCGTGGTTGAGCGTGTTGTTCTCACGGTCGACACCGAGGCGGACGTGGTGATGCCCGAACATGTCGAAGGTGATGTCCGCATCTGCGCGGTAGAACTTGCGCTGCGTTTCGTACGGGAAGTCGTACAGGCTGGTCGTCTGACCGTTGTAAGCACCGCCCGGGCCGACACCGAAGATCGTTCCGCCCGACGCGTTGACGTAGTACGGAGCGCTGCCGCCCGCGTCGACGAACTGGATGTCGAAGCGGTCACGCATGCGGCCATAGGCAGCCGACAAGGTCAGCCAGTCGGTGAAGCGGCCGGTATACTTGCCGACGAAGTTGACGCCGCCATAGTTGTAATCCTGGCTCCCAACGACTGCTCCGCGGCTATACTCGCCGTCGGCGCCCAAGAGGTACTCTTGGTTCTCACGACGAGTCGTGTTGCGGGTGTCGAAGATGGTGAACTCGAGGTGGTGGTCGTCGATCGGATAGGCATCGACCTTGACGGCCCAGAACGGGTCGTCGTTGGTATAGTGATAGCCAAGGTCGGAAGCCGGAGCGGCGCGGAACCAATCCTGCTTCTGCACCTCGAGGAGGCCGTAGACGAACAGGCGGTCACGAATGATCGGTCCGCCGCCTTCGACCGCAACCGAATAGGTGTCGGTCCAATCGTCTTCGCGGTTGGTCAGCGGAGCGCAGGTACCGTCAGATGAACAGGTCTCCTGGTCGCGCTCGGTTGAGCGAAGGAAATCGGGCGCCCAGCTGACGTGGACGGCACCGGTATATTCGTTGGTGCCGGCCTTCGAAACGGCGTTGATGATGCCGCCGGTGGCGCGACCGAACTCGGCCGGGTAGCCGCCCGACTTAACTTCGACGTTCTTGTAGAAATAGAACGGCACTTCGGCGGAGCCGAGGTAGTTGTCGAAGTTCGTGATGTTCAGGCCGTTGATGTAATAAGCGTTCTCGGCGACCGACGAACCGCCGATCGAGGCCAGGTTGCCGAACGCGGTGTCGCCGCGGTTCGTGCTCGGCGCGAGAAGGACCAGCGAGGTCAGGTTCTGGCCGACCGGAACGGTCTTGACCAGGTCCTCGACGTCGAGGTTCACACCGGTGGTCGTTCCGGTGAACGCCTGGAGCAGTCGGCCGACGACGACGACTTCGCCGCCCGTCGCGCCCTCGGCGGTTGCCGAGGTCATGACGATCGGGAGGTCCGACGTCGCACCGGCGATAACCTGCACGTTATCGGCGCGGAAGTTGGAAACGCCCGCAGCCTGGACAGTGACGTCGTAGTCACCCGGCGGGAGCGAGCTGAAGCTGAACTGGCCGGCAGCCGACGTTGTCGTCGAGCGGGTCCAACCCTGCTGCTCCGAGCGAGCCGTGACGGTCGCACCGGCGATCGGCGCACCCGCGTCAGTCCGGACGGTGCCGGTGATCACGCCGGACGTGTAGTCCTGCGCCGCAGCCGGAGCGGCCACGATAAAGCTGGCAGCGGTTCCCGCCCCCAGGAGCGCAAGGGCTTGAAGGCCCGCCGACGCTCGCAAAATCGACTTTCTCATCACATTCTCCCGAATACCGACGCCTCCCCGGGCGCCGCAAAAAAACCTCAGCGGAAAGCGCAAGCCTCCCCCCTCAAGGTCTTGCTTGTGGAGGCTAGGGTGCCGGGCTGTAAAGTTGCTGCGTCGTTGCGCGCAGCTTTTGTGTGGCCACTGTGTCGGGACTGCCACAGTGCTTTTGACGTCCCTTTTCGGGCTTAGCGGATGCGTTGCTCGGCCTTGAGGCTCGCCTCGGCGTCGACGTAAGGCTCCTGCCGCTCGACGCTCCAATATTTCAGCTCGTGCAAGGGGATACGGAGTCCGGTGACCGCGCAGACAACATGGTCGCCGTTGCTGAGGACCCGGAACGTCCCCGCCATATAATGGACTCTCGCGGGCGTGCCGGTGCCGGTCATTAGCATCTCTATTCCTCCGCCTGGTCGAACAATCCGGGCTGCGAAGACACATAGGAAGAGCGGCGCTTGCGCTCAACCGGAGGCGCGGAATCGCCGGCCGCCGCCGGGACGTCGCCGTCGCCGAAGTGGAGCGTCAGCAATTTGGCGGCGATGGCGTCGGCGGCTTTCGCAAGAGTCTTGCCGGCACGGTCGGTGACCCGGACGAATCCGCGCTGAAGCGGCCGCTCGGGATGTGCAAGCTCCGCAAGGCGCCACAGCGACGCGAGCTTGTCGGCGGACCGCGCCACCCGATCGAGCAGAAGCTCGGGGCGAAGACGGGGCGCCACGCCGTTCAAGTCCGCGCGCGCGTCGCCCGCGCGCGAGGCGAGCGCTCGTGGAAGCCTGTCGCCGATCTCGTCGAGCCGCTGCGCGGCCGGGGCGAACAGCGACTGCGGCTGCGGCCAGCGGCAGGCGGTGAGCTCCAGCCGCTCGCGGGCGCGCTCGGCCATTCGCGACAGGCAGTGCCGTGACCTGCTGCCGAGATCGTCGACCAGCGCGAACAGTTCCGCGCGGACCGGAACGGCAATTTCGGCCGCAGCGGTGGGCGTCGGGGCTCGCCGATCCGACGCATGGTCGATGAGGGTGGTGTCGGTCTCGTGGCCGACAGCGGAGATCAAAGGGATTGGCGATTCGGCCGCGGCACGGACCACTTCCTCCTCGTTGAACGCCCACAAGTCCTCGATCGAGCCGCCGCCGCGGGCGACGATCAGAAGGTCCGGACGCGGAAGCGCGCCGGCGCCGTCGATGGCGCCGAACCCGCGAATCGCGGCAGCGATCTTGGCGGATGCGCCCTCCCCCTGCACCGGCACCGGCCAGACGACGACGTGGGTCGGGCAGCGGTCTTCCAGCCGGTGTAGGATGTCGCGGATGACCGCGCCGGTCGGCGAAGTGACTACGCCAATGACCCGCGGCAGGAACGGCAGGGTCCGCTTGCGCTCGGAGTCGAACAGCCCCTCGGCCGCGAGCGCCTTCCGACGCCGTTCGAGAAGCGCCATCAACGCGCCCTCGCCGGCAAGTTCGAGGCGCTCGACCACCAGCGGATATTTGTAGCGGCCGGCATAGGTGGTCATCTTGCCGGTGGCGATGACTTCGGCTCCGTCTTCGGGCTTGAACGCGAGCGTGTTGGCGTTGCCGCGCCAGATGACGGCATCGATGCACGCCGCCTCGTCCTTCAGCGACAAATAGCAATGGCCTGAGCTATGGCGCTTGAAACCCGAAATCTCTCCCCGGACCCGCACGTGCCCGAATTCGCCTTCGATCACGCGCTTGAGCGAGCCGGCGAGCTCGCCCACGCTCAGCGCCGGCGAATTGTCGCCGGGCGGGACGTTGGCTAACAGGCCGGAGCGTGTGTCGTCGGGGAGATCCATTGAATATACTTCTACTCGGTTCGGGCGGTCGTGAAGATGCGCTTGCGTGGCGGCTGAGGCAATCGCCAAGCTGCGAAGCACTGATCGCGGCGCCCGGCAACCCGGGAATAGCGCGCTGGGCCGAATGCGCGGCGCTCGACCCGTGCGATGTCGAGGCGGTCGTCGAGCTCGCGGGCAAGCGTGCGATCGACCTGGTCGTCGTAGGGCCTGAAGCGCCTCTGGTTGCCGGCGTTGGCGATGCCCTGCGCGAGGCAGGCTTCGCGGTGTTCGGGCCGAATGCCGCCGCCGCTCGGCTTGAAGGCTCGAAAGGCTTCACCAAGGATTTGTGCGAGGCCAACGCGATTCCGACGGCGCGGTACGTCCGCACGGATTCCGCCGGCGCTGCAGCGGCCGCCCTCGACGATTTCGGCACGCCGGTCGTGGTGAAGGCGGACGGGCTCGCCGCCGGAAAAGGTGTCACCGTCGCGGCGACTCGTGAGGAAGCGGAAGAGGCAATCCGGGCGATCGGCGACTCGCCGCTCGTTATCGAGGAATTTCTCGAAGGCGAGGAGGCGAGCCTGTTCGCGCTCGTCGACGGCGAAACGGCGATCCCCTTCGCGAGCGCCCAGGACCACAAGCGCGTCGGCGAAGGCGACACCGGGCCCAATACCGGCGGAATGGGCGCCTACAGCCCAGCGCCGGTGCTCACTCCCGAGCTCGAGGCCAGGGCGATGGACGAGATCGTGCGTCCGACAGCGCGGGCGCTGGCTGCCGCCGGGACTCCGTTCTCCGGAATCCTGTTCGCCGGGCTGATGCTGACCCGGGACGGCCCCAAGCTGATCGAATATAATGTGCGCTTCGGCGACCCGGAATGCGAAGCGATCATGCCGCGCGTGGAGGGCGACCTCGCAGAGTTGCTGATGTCGGTCGCGCAGGGGCGGCTTGGCGAAATCCAGGAGCCAAAGCTCTCGGCCGACTTCGCCGTCACCGTAATCGTCGCCGCTCGCGGCTATCCCGGGACACCCGTCGGAGGCGGGCTGATCCGTGAGCTCGAGGCCGCCGAGCAGGTCGAGGGAGTCACCGTCTTCCACGCCGGGACCGCCCGCGGCGACGGCGGCCTGGTCGCCCGGGGCGGCCGAGTGCTTGCCGTCACCGCCGTCGCCAACACCTTCGCCAATGCCCGGGCCCGCGCCTATCGAGCGGTCGACCAGATCGACTTCGCCGACGGCTTCCACCGCCGCGACATAGGCTGGCGCGAACTCGAACGGGAAGGCGCGTGAACCCGCTCTGGAGCTATTTCTGGCCGCTGTTCGCTCTTGGGCTTCTGCTAGGCGGATTGGCCGGCTCCATCTGGCTTCGGCGCAAGCGGCGGCTCGCGCTCCTCGTGGGCGCCGCGGTCGCGCTTGCGGGCTCGGCGCTTTGGCACGGACCGGTCGGAGCCGCCGACCGCTTCGCCGCGACGGTCGACCGCTCCGCGCAACGGACGCTCACCGACTTCGAGATGAGCCAGATCGAGGCGCATCTCCGTCGAGGACCGCTGAGCCGGCGACTGATCCTCTCCGGTCCGGCCGACGACTTCCAGCGAACGGAGCTGGTCCGGATAATGAGCGCTACGCCCGGCGTTAGCCGCGCCACCTGGTCTACAGGCGCAGGGCTGCCGCTTCTCGCCGAAGCTGCGCTCGCGTCCGCCTCGGGCTTTCTTCTTGGCCTGTTGCTCGCTTATCTGGTCGAGCTTCACCGCCGTCACAACGCGCAATGGAAATGGTGACTAGAATGGAATTTGCCAGCGAATATTGGCCGCTGATCCTGATCGCGGTCGCGATCGTGCTGGTCGCAGCCTATCTCCTCCTTCGCCCGCGCCAGCGGGTCCAGCTGAGCCAGAGCGACGCGCCTGTGCGTCCGCACATGCAGGCGAACACCGGCCACGTTAATCGCGGACTCGCCGGAGAGGCCGCGACCGCCGTCGGCGACGTCAGCGGTCAGATCTTCAGCGCGCCGATTCAGGAGAACCTCCCCGGCGCCTCCGGGCCTCCGGACGACCTGACCAGGCTGAAAGGCGTCGGCCCCAAGTTCGCGGCGTTGCTCAACCAGCTGGGGATCACCCGGTTCGAGCAGCTGGCCCGGCTTAGCGAAGGCAATCTCGACCGGCTCGACGAGCATTTGGGGCCGTTCAAGGGGCGGCTCCAGCGCGACCAGGTCCCGCTCCAGGCCGACTATCTCGCGCGCGGCGACGAGGACGGGTTCGAGCAGAGGTTCGGCAAGCTTTAGCCGGCCTCCGTTTCCTGCCGCGGCTTCTTCCGCTTGGTCCTGACGGCGAGGAGCTTGTCGATCTTGCGTCCGTCCATGTCGACGATCTCGAACGACCAGTGGTCGTGTCTGAATGTTTCGCCGGTTTCCGGAAGATGCTTCAGCTGCTCGAGCGCGAAACCGGCAACGGTCGAGAAGTCGCGATCGGCGGGGAGATGGATTCCGAGGCGGTCGGTGAGGATGTCCGCGCTCGCGGCTCCGGACAGCAGGTAGCTGCCGTCCTCGCGCTCGACGATGTCCGGTTCCTCTCCCTCCTCGATGTCGTGATGGAAGACTCCGGCGAGCGCGGCGAGAATGCTGCCCGGCGTCACGATACCGTCGAAATGGCCATATTCGTCGTGAACGAGCGCGAGCGGAACTTCCGCCGAACGCAGCACGGCAAGGGCGTCCATTGCGTCCATCAGGTCGGGAATGACCGGCGCCGCTTTCACCATGTGGTGAAGGTTGAGGTCGCGGCCGTCGAGCATCGCCTCCAGCAGGTCGCGGGTCTGGACGACCCCGATGATGTTCTCGACCGAGCCGTCGGCAACCGGGATCCTGCTGTGGGGCGTTTCCTTGAGGGCCGAGCGAAGATCGTCACCCGAAGCAGAGACATCGATCCAATCCACATCGGTCCTCGGTGTCATCACCTCGCGGACCGGCCGGTCGGCGAGCCTGACAACGCCCGAGATGATCGCCCGCTCGCTCTCCTCCAGGACTCCGGCAGTCTGCGCTTCGGCGACGACGAGGTGAAGCTCCTCTGCAGTGACCGAGTTTTCGGATTCGCGTTTGAGCCCGACCAGCCGGAACAGCAGCGCGCTGGTGCGGTCGAGCACCCACACGATCGGCGCCGCGATCCACGACAGCCACCGCATCGGCTTCGCAACCACCGCGGCTATCGGTTCCGGCGAACGCAGCGCCAGCTGTTTTGGAACGAGTTCTCCGGCGACCAGCGAGAGATAGGTGACGATGACGATAACGATGCTGAAGCCGACGATTCGCGCGGTTTCGGGATCGAGCCCGACAAGCTGCAGCCGCTGCGCAATCGGTCCACCCAGGCTGGTGCCCGAATAGGCACCGGCAAGTATCCCGATCAGCGTAATCCCGATCTGCACGGTCGAAAGGAACCGGCCGGGATCGGAGGCTAGCTCAAGCGCGCATTTCGCTCCGCTGCTGCCGCTCCTCGCCAGCGCCTTCAGTCGCGCCTCGCGCGACGAGACGACGGCAAGCTCGCTCATGGCGAGAACCCCGTTGAGCAGGATCAACGCCAGGATGATCAGGACGTCGAGCCACGGAAATGGGAGAAGCTGGTCGCTCATGGCGGCGCGCGGTTCTTGCCCGCAAACGCGCCGCGCAGCAAGCGCGGGTCACACGATCAGCCGCGACGGTCCTCGAAAAACCGCTTCAGGAGGGCCGCCGATTCGGCTTCCCCGATGCCCCCGAGGACGTCCGGCCGGTGATGGCAGGTCGGCTGAGCGAAGATCCTTGCGCCATGCGCGATTCCGCCGCCCTTCGGGTCGTCGGCGGCGTAGCGAATCGCCTTGAGCCGGGCGACCGATGCCGCCGCCGCGCACATCGCGCACGGCTCCAGGGTCACCCACAAAGTGCAATCGTCTAGCCGCGGCTGGCCGAGCGCTTCGGCAGCAGCCCTGATTGCCACCACCTCGGCATGAGCGGTCGGATCGAGCGACCCGCGCATCGCGTTTCTCGATTCCGCAATCACCTCCTCCCCGCGCGTGACGACGGCACCGACCGGGACTTCGTCCGCAGCCGCCGCTTCGGCGGCGAGGTCGAGCGCCCGGCGCATCGGGAAAGGCAGGGGAAAAGGCACGGACGAGCGCTACCGCAGTGGCGTCCGACTGTCATTGCCGCGGTTCATTCGGCGTTGGCGGTGACGTTCTCTGCCTGCTGGTTCACCTCGTTCGTCGAATCGACGCGGACCGTCGGGACCTTTACGTTTCGGGACTCGGTTCCGACCGCAACGGTGCCGGTCTCGATATCGAACGTCGGGGTCTGGCCGCCGCGAGCGGTGACGCCCGAGCTGTTGACGTCGATGTCGGGAGCCCTAGCCCCCCGCGTCTGCCTGATGTCCAGAAGCCCCGTGGCGAAGGCGATCAGCAGCACGACGACTGCCAGGATCAGGATCAAGAGAATTGCGCGCATGCAGTCCCTTCTGCAGCTGTGTCGGCTTAACGACAACATCAAACGCAGATATGCCGGACGAAGTTTCGCCCGGCTGCATTGACGGGCATCGGTGCAGCGGCTAACGGACGCCCCGCATTTTGGGCCCGCTGGGCCCGGCCAAAATCAGGATTAGACACATGTCGCGCGTATGCGAGCTGACCGGCAAGGGCCGGCAGGTGGGCAACAATGTTTCCCACGCCAACAACAAGACCAAGCGGGTGTTCCTGCCCAACCTGCAGGACGTGACGCTGATTTCCGACGTTCTGGAGCGCAGCGTCAAGCTGCGCGTCTCGACCCACGGCCTGCGCTCGGTCGAGCACGTCGGCGGCCTCGACAATTGGCTGAAGAAGACCAGCGACGACAAGCTGTCACCGGCGGCCCGCAAGCTCAAGCGCGAGATCGTGAAAAAGCTGGCGCAAAGCGAAGCCGCCTAAACCCGACCTACGACAACTCCAATGCTGAACGCTGGCTGCATTCGCGGTTCAGCGCCCATTTCCCGCGACTCGTGCATAAGCCACTGATGTAGCGGGGTTTCCCCCCTTTTCCCCGCTGCCAGTAATGCGGCTTTTTGCCGCTAGTGATTCCCTCCTGTTGCGTACTCGAGGGCGGGCCCGGCGCGAGAGATCGTGCCGGGCCTAATGTTTTAGCTCAGGTTCAGGGGCTTTCGAACAGCCGGGCGAGCTGCTCGATCATCGCTCCGCCGAGTTGTTCGGCATCCATGATGGTGACTGCGCGGTCGTAGTAGCGGGTAACGTCGTGGCCGATTCCGATCGCGACCAGCTCCACCGGCGAGCGCTGCTCGATCCAGCCAATGACCTGGCGGAGGTGCCGCTCGAGATAGGTGCCGCCGTTTGCCGAGGCGGTCGAATCGTCGACCGGGGCGCCGTCCGAAATCACCATCAGGATCCGCCGTTCCTCGGGCCTCGCGATAAGCCGCTGGTGCGCCCACAGAAGCGCCTCGCCGTCGATATTTTCCTTGAGCAGCCCCTCACGCATCATCAGCCCGAGATGCCGTTTCGCGTGCCGGTACGGCTCGTCGGCGCGCTTGTAGACGATGTGGCGAAGGTCGTTGAGCCGGCCGGGATGGCCGGGCCGGCCCGCGGCGAGCCACGCTTCCCGGCTCTGGCCGCCCTTCCAGGCGCGGGTGGTGAAGCCGAGGATCTCGCTAGCGACCCCGCAGCGTTCGAGCGTCCGGGCAAGGATGTCGGCGCAGATCGCGGCGATCGCGATCGGGCGCCCGCGCATCGATCCGCTATTGTCGATCAGGATCGAGACGATCGTGTCGCGGAACTCGGTCTCGCGCTCGACCTTGTAGCTCAACGAATGGATCGGATTGACGACGACCCGAGCCAGGCGCGCCGAGTCGAGAAGCCCTTCCTCCTGGTCGAATTCCCAGCTCCGCGCCTGCTGCGCCATCAGCCGCCGCTGAAGACGGTTGGCGAGCTTGGTGACGACGCTGTGAAGGCCGCCGATCTGCTGGTCGAGATAGGCGCGAAGCCGGTTTAGCTCGGCCTCGTCGCACAACTCACCAGCCTCGATCGTCTCGTCGAACCGGGTCGTGAACGCCTTGTAGTCGGTTGGCGGGGCCAGCTCCCAGTTGCGCCGTGCCTGGCCCGGCTGGCCGCTGTCCGTTGTCTGTTCGCGCTCGGCGAGCTGGTCCTCTCCGGCCTCATAATCGTCGGCGGACTGCTCGTCCTCGCCGCTGTCGTCGGACTGCTCGGCGCGCATTTCCGAACCGCCGTCCTGCGGAACCGATTCGCCGTCGTCCTCGCCTTCGTCGCCGGCCGCTTCGTCGCCTTCGTCCTCGCCGGCCTCCTGGTCGAGGTCCTCGCCCTCCTCGACCGCGGCCGCAAGGTCGAGGTCCTCGAGCAACCGCCTCGACAGTTTCGCGAAGGCGGCCTGGTCGTCGAGAGTGAGGGCGAGCGAGTCGAGATCGGCCGAAGCCTTCTCCTCGATCCACGGCTCGACCAGCTTCAGGCCGGAGCGGGCGGCCTTGGGCGGCGGTTCCCCGGTCAGGCGCTCGCGGGCGATCAGCCCGACAGCGGTCGCAAGCGGCACCTCCTCGGCGCTTCTGGCGCGCACGATCGCGTCGCCCCGCACCCGTGCCTCCGCGAGCTCCGCCAGATTGGCCCGCACTCCGCCCATCGCGCGCGCTCCAAGCGCCTCGATCCGCGACGTCTCGAGCGCGTCGAACACTGCCCGCGCTTCAGGGTCGGCGGGCGCAAGCGACGCGTGCAGCCGGCTGTCGTGGTGGCGAAGCCGCAAGGCGGCGGAGTCGGCCGCTCCCCGCGCTTCGGCGACCAGCTTCGGCTCGAGCCCCGGCCCCGGCGACGGCACGCGCGCCGCCCGGCCAGCAGGCGACGCCGTGTCGGACGCGAACACGACGTCGACCTCCGGATCGCGGGCGATCGCCCGGGTCGCGCCGGCAAGGGCGCGCCGGAACAGATCGAGGGGGACGACCTCAGCCATCAGGTTCGACTAACTGTGAATGGAGCTTCGGCAAAGCACGAAGCTGCGTCCGATGGGAGCTATTCGGCGAAACCGTACTTTTTCTCGAGTTCTTCGCGCGTGAAAAGATGCTTCTGTTGCTCTGGCTGCTTTTCACCGAGCGAGCCGACCACACGCATATTTCCGCTCACGAGCTCGAACAGGTCCGGCCGGATCTGCCGGTACCAGGGGCCGTCGACGGGCGCCTGGGTGCGTTCGAGGAACGCCAGATATTCGTCGAGGCTCCGAAACCGCTGATTGATCGGCACCTGGTCGGACACGATTCCCCCCCCACCATCGGCGGCGATTGTTGAGTTGGCGCTGACGGGATCCGCCGGCGCTGAAGGCGTGCCGCAGGCCGCCGTCACCATGAGCATGACTGCCATAGGGGCTAGAGTTCCATCGAGTGAGGCCACCCTGCAATCTCCTTCATGTGTCGCTTTGATACAATGTTCACCGCCGAAAAACAAAAGCATTTGCAACCATTTGTAAACCATGTTCTGTAGGGCGTTCGCCGCGATTCGCCGGCTGAAAAGTTTCCATCCAAGAGGGGGCGATTAAATGCAGTTGAGGAATTGGGAAGACTTCGTCCAAGTCGATGCGGACGGCCGCTTCGTGGACACCACGGCCAAGGATTACAGCGGCTTTTTGGAGGCTCGCCTCGGCGACATTCTCGCACAGGGCAGTGTCATTGAATCGCATCCGGGCGGTGCGTTGGGCGGCTCGCTGGGCACCGAACAGGGTGATTTCATCGAGGTCGAGATGGTGGCCGGCCAGACCTACACTTTTTCCTACCGCGGGACCGATGTCGGCGGAATCGTGGATCCGTATCTGGTGTTGTTCAATGCCGGCGGCGTCTACGTCACGGAGGACGATGACGGCGGCTATGGTCGTACCTCGCAGATCACCTATACCGCGACTCAGACCGGAACTCACTATCTCTTCGCCAGCTCGTGGTATCACCTCGACCCCTCGGCTCCGGGTTATCCCACGGCCGACACTGGCAACTACACGATCACTCAGTGGAGCCCCGTGGCAGGTCATGACGCAGGCAACACCATTGCTA
>DATAKH010000069.1:0-12939 GCA_036261735.1 Sphingomicrobium sp. | reverse complement strand
ACCCGCCGTCGCAGTCGAGACGCGAAGCGCTCTCGGGGCCGGAGACAGCTTCGTCGGCGCGATGACCTACGCCTTTTGCGCCGGGATGGACCCGGCGGAAGCCTTCCGGCTCGGGGTCGCGGCGGGCGCGGCCGCCGCAAGCTCCAAGGGTGCGCGCCTTTGCGCGGGCTCCGAAGTTCGCCGTCTGCTCGACAGAGTCCCAAAGATGGACAGAAGCCGCCCTTAGCAGGCTCTCGATGGGCGGAAGGCGCTGGCGCATCAAGTACTTAGGTGCGTTGACAATGACGCGTGAATCGCAAAGGGTCGACTCGGGGAACAAGAACGCGGGACGGGGTTCGAATGAAGATCGCTGGAATCACTCTTCCGCCATTGCTGGCGAAGGCGGCCCTCGAGTGCCGCCCGCACGTCGGCGCGGCGGCGCTGTTCAGCCTTGGCGTGAACCTGCTCTATCTCGCGCCCGCGATCTACATGCTCCAGGTCTATGACCGGGTCGTGCCAACCGGCGGCGTGGCGACTTTGTGGTTCATCACCCTTGCGCTTGCCATCTCGCTCCTCAGCCTAAGCAGCCTCGACGCGATTCGGCTTCGCCTCCTGGTTCGCGCCAGCCTGCGGCTGGACGCGCTGGTGACCCCGCGGCTTCTTGGCCGGGCGATTGCCACCGGGCCCAGCGGAACTCAGGCGATCCGCGATTTCGACACCGTTCGAACGACCATCGCGAGCCCGGCCGCGGCAGGCCTGCTCGACGTTCCGTGGCTTCCGATTTTCATCGTCGTCGGCTTTCTCCTCCACTTCTGGATCGGCATCCTTACGGTCTTTTCGGCGGCCGCGATGATTGGCCTGGCCTGGGTGAACCAGAAGCGCACGCGCCCGGCGATCGAATCGGGCACTGCCGAACTCGCCTCGGTTCACAACTGGACCCAAGGGGCTAGCCAGCAAGGTGACACGGTGCGGGCGCTTGGAATGACCTCGCGAGTCGTGACCCTCGGCCTCGCCAAGCGCTCGTCGGCGGTCACTACGCTGGCGACGGCGCAGTTCGATGGCAGCCGCTTTACCGCAGCCGGCCGCTTCCTCCGGCTCTTCGTCCAGTCCGCCGCGCTCGGCCTCGGTGCCCTCCTCGCAATCGCGGGCGAAGTGTCGATGGGCGCAATCATCGCCGCTTCGATCATCGTCGGCCGGGCGCTTCAGCCGGTCGACGCGCTGATCGGCGGCTGGTCGTCGCTGATGGCCGCGCGGGCGGCGCTTTCGCGCCTCTCCAAGACGCTCGAGTCCGAGCCTGTGGAGCAGGAAGTCCGAACTCGCCTGCCAGACCCCAAGGGCCAGGTTTCGCTCAACCAGGTCGGGGTTCGCGCATCGGACGGACGGCCGATCCTGTTCGGGGTCTCGCTCGAGGTCACGCCAGGCGAAGTGCTTGCAGTGATCGGCCCAAGCGGATCGGGCAAGACCACCCTTTCGAGGATTATCGTCGGTGCCGCTCCGGCCACGGTCGGCACTGTGCGGATCGACAGCGCCCAGATCAGCGACTGGGATTCGGACGACCTAGGCCGCCACATCGGTTACATGCCGCAGCAGCCGTCGCTCCTCGAAGGAACGATCCGCGACAACATCTGCCGATTCTCCGACAGCATCGACCGCGAGGCGGTCGATGCAGAAGTGGTCGCAGCCGCCACCCAGGCCGGGGTGCACGAGCTGATCCTCCATCTGCCCGAAGGCTATGACACGCAGCTTGGCCCGCTGGGCGCAGGACTGTCGGCGGGCCAGGCACAGCGGATCGCGCTTGCGCGCGCGTTGTACGGAAACCCGTCCCTGCTGGTCCTCGACGAGCCGAATTCGTGGCTCGATTCTGAAGGCGAGCTTGCCCTCGCAACAGCCGTGAAGGCCGCTCGGGCACGCGGGGCCGCCGTGGTGATTGCAGCCCACCGCAAATCGATCCTCGACTATTGTGACAGGATACTGGTTCTCGATTCCGGGCGGCCGCGGCTGCTCGGAGAGACGGCCAAGGTCATGGCCCAGCTTGCGGCGCCAGCCAAGAAATCGGAGACTGCCGCGTGAACATGGGATTCTACAAGTTCGAAGCGGCGGCGACGCCCGACGATCCGAAGCGGGACATCCGCATCGGCGGCGCAATTGCCGGCTTCTTCTTCGTCGTCCTGCTCGGCTGGGCCGCGTTCACGCCGCTTGACGCAGCAGTGAGCGCCAACGGCGTCATTTCCGTCCTAGGAAACCGCCAGGCCGTTCAGCACCCGACCGGCGGGGTCGTCACCGCGATGAATGTCCGCGAAGGCCAGCAGGTAAAGCAAGGCGACGTGCTGATCGAGCTTTCCGCGCCGGAAACGCTCGCGGCCGAGCGTTCGCTGACCAGCGATTATTTCATGCTTCTTGCCCAACGCGCCCGGCTCGTTGCCGAGCAGGCGGGACGCCCCACGTTCGACCCGCCGGTGGAATTCGCCTCGGTCACTGACCGCGACCGGGTTCTGGCGGAGGCCGCCCTCCGGATGCAGCACGGGGAAATGCAGGCCCGCAAGGCGTCGCTTTCGGCGCAGCAGTCCGTGCTCGTGCAGCGGGCGCGGCAGCTCAACGAACAGAAATTCGGCTACGCCGAGCGCCGCAAGTCGCTTGTTGAGCAACGCCGAATCCTCGACGAAGAGCTGTCCGGGCTTCGCGAGGTCGCCGAGAAGGGCTTTGCGTCGAAGAACCGGGTCCGGGCGCTCGAGCGGGCGGAGGCGGACCTCCGTGGGCAGGAAGCGGCGATGACCGCCGAAATGGCGCGTGCCGGCGAGGGGATGGGCGAGGCCCGGATGCAGTCGATTTCGCTGGTGCAGGGGATCCAGCAACAGATCGCGACCGACCTTCGCGAAACGGAGGCCCGGCTTTCCGAAGTGCTCCCCAAGCTCATCGCCGTTCGCGAGCAGCTTGAGCGGGCACAGATCCGCGCTCCCGCAACCGGCCACGTCGTCGGGCTCACCATCTTCACCGTCGGCGGAGTCGTCGCTCCCGGCCAGACGCTGATGGAAATCGTGCCCGACGAACGCGCGCTGGTCGTGCAGGCGCAGGTCGACCCGGCCGATGCCGACGACGTCTATGCCGGACAGGAAGCGCAGATGCGGTTTGAAAGCGTCCGCGGTCACAACATTCCGCTGATCACAGGCGAGGTGCGCAACATCTCCGCCGACCGCTTCACCGACGAGAATACCGGCCGTGCCTATTTCCGCGCCGAAATCGAGGTGAAGCCGGAAGATTTCGCGAAGGTGCAGAGCCTGCTCGGCCACGGCCAGCTTCGCCCAGGACTTCCGGTCTCCGCGATGCTGAACGTTCGCAAGCGCTCGGCACTCCAGTACCTTTTCGAGCCGCTGACCGGCACCTTCCACCGCGCCCTGCACGAGCAATAAGGGGCACTGCGCGCCCGGGGCGGTTGACGCCGCCGCCGGCCTTCGCGAAGGCGGAGCGACTTATCGCACTCGCCGCCGTGGAGAATTGGCCAAGTGAAGAAATGCGCGGTTTTCGCAGCCGTCCTGCTCGCGTCATGCGACGCCGGCGCGCCGCCTTCCATTAGTGTCGCCGACGCCTGGGCGCGCGCCACCGGGCCCGGCCAGTCGTCAACGGCCGCCTATCTAACCGTTCGCAACAGCGGCGGTCCGGACAGTCTCCTGTCGGTCTCCAGCCCGGCCGGCGCGGCGTCGCTTCACTCGACTTCGATGACCGATGGAATCATGCGGATGCGCCACCTCGAAGCGCTCGAAGTCCCCGCCGGCTCGACGGTCACGCTTGAACCCGGAGCCACGCACGTAATGCTCACCGGCCTGAAAACGCCGATTGCCGCCGGCTCGAGCTTTCCGCTCACCCTCAGCTTCGAAAGATCGGGCGAGCGTCGAGTGACGGTTACGGTCCGCCCGGCGAGTAGCGCTGGAGAGGCGATGTGAGGCAGCTTCGGATTGTCCTTTGGGTCGTGGTGGCGATCGCGCTGATTGCCTTTGCCCTGCTCTTCCTCAACTCGTCCCGGGATCGCGCCGCGCCGCAGCAGCCAGTCGCAGCGCCAAGTTTCGGCGGGCCCTTCACCCTCGTAGGAGCCGACGGCCGTCCGTTCGGGTCGGACGAGCTGAAAGGCAAACCCTACGCCCTGTTCTTCGGATTCACCCACTGCCCCGACACATGCCCGACCACCCTGGCGCGGCTGGTTCGGCTTCGCCGCGAGGCTGGCGGGGATTCGGCCTTCAACATCGTCTTCGTCACCGTTGATCCGGAACGCGACGGGCCAAAGGAGATGGCGAGCTATTCGGACGCCTTCGGAGCGCCGGTGATTGGCCTCACCGGCTCGCCCGCGCAGATCGCGCAGGTGAAGAAGCAGTTCGGAATCTATTCGGAAAAGGTGCCGGGCAAAGACGGCGACTATACGGTCGACCACACCGCCACGGTCCTTCTGTTCGATCGCGAAGGTAAATTCGTCGCGACCGTGGCGACCGACGAGCAGGACGCGCCGGCACTCGCCAAGCTCAAGCGGATCACCGCGGCCTAGCGGTCGAGAACCCGCTGAAGCAAGCGATCGACTGCCGCGACGGCCTCAGGCTCGTCGAAATCGGGCGCGTGGCCCACGTTCGGCACCGTCACGAGTTCTGCGCCCTGCACAGCTTCGCGCATCCTTTCCGCGGTTTCGCGCGACAGAAGGTCGCTATGCTCGCCGCGAAGGATCAGGACGGGCCGTCCGGCGAGCGCCTGGAACAGCGGCCACGCATCGGCAGCGGCCACGCTAGCATCGTCCATCTGCTTGAACGGTTCGGCGATGGCCATGTCGTAGTCGAATTCGACGCCGCGGTCGGTTTCGCGGGCGACGCGCTTCGCATATCGAAGCCATTCGTCGCGGCCGTATCCGGCATGCCTGTCGGCATGGGTTGCCGAAAGCCGGGCGGCCGCCTCGTCCCAGTCGCGGAACTGTGCGGGCTGTCCGACATAGGTCCTGATCCGCTCGATCCCCGCCATGTCGAGCTCCGGGCCGACATCGTTGAGGACTGCGCCGGCGATCCGCTGTGCAGCGAACGCGGCAACCACCATCGTCGTCAGCCCACCGAGCGACGTGCCGACAAACACCGCCTCGCCTATCGACTGCTCGTCAAGCAGTTGCAGGACGTCGGCGGCATAGGTCGGCGGCGCATATCGGGTCGGCTGCGGGTCGTATTCGCTGTCTCCGCGGCCCCGGAAGTCGACAGTGATGACTCGCCAGCCGCCGGCAAGGCGGTCGGCAAGGCTTTCGAAATCGCGGCAGTTGCGGGTGAGACCATGGAGGCAAAGGACCGGCGGACGGTCGGCGGGTCCGGCATACTCGCGATAGTGCAGCTTCAGCCCGTCTCGGCTGGTCCAGTACCGATCGCTCCAACTCGCCACGCACTGTTCCCCCGAACGAATTGCTTCCCTATCGCGGGCGAATGCCGCTCTCGCAATCCTATCGGCCCAAGGTGCGGATATTCGATCTCGGCGATGGGTTTTTCGACCCCGTCGAGCCTGCAGCCTTTCCGCAATGCACGCCGCGATTCCTAAACGAGCGGGCGGCGCACAGCGTCGGTCTGGGACAGCTTTCAAGCGAGGAATGGGCGGCGCATTTCTGCCGCTTCGAGCCGCTTGCGGACAATCTGAAGGAGCCGCTCGCGCTGCGCTATCACGGCCACCAGTTCCGGGTGTACAATCCTGACATCGGGGACGGGCGCGGATTCCTGTTCGCGCAGTTGCTCGACGATCGCGGGCGGCTGCTCGACCTCGGCACGAAAGGGTCCGGCAAGACGCCCTACAGCCGAGGCGCCGACGGCCGGCTGACTCTCAAGGGTGGAGTACGCGAAATCCTCGCCACCGAGATGCTCGAAGCGCTGGGCGTAAACACGTCGAAGAGCTTTGCCTTGTTCGAGACCGGCGAGCAGCTCACACGAGGCGACGAGCCGTCACCGACCCGCTCGGCGGTCCTGACCCGCCTTAGCCACGGCCATATCCGAATCGGCACGTTCCAGCGCCAGGCGTTCTTCAAGGATGTCGAGACGATCAACCGTCTGGTTAGATATTGCCTGGAGCACCTCTACGGCGAAGCCCCGGCAGCGGACGACGGTGCCAACGCGATCCGCTTGTTCGGACTGGTGTCGGAGAAAACCGCCGAGCTTGCCGCAAGCTACATGGCCGCTGGCTTCGTCCACGGGGTCCTTAACAGCGACAATATCAACATCACCGGCGAGAGTTTCGACTATGGCCCGTGGCGGTTCGCGCCGCATTGGGACGGCGAGTTCACTGCTGCTTATTTCGACCATTTCGGGCTCTACGCCTTCGGCCGCCAGGCCGAGGCGATCCAGTGGGACCTGGCGCAGCTTGCGGGTTGCCTGTCGCTGGTCACAGAAGCGCCGCCCCTTTCCGACGCGCTGGCGAAGTGGGGTCAGCAATTCGAGCAGGCGATTGTCGCCAAGCTGCTGTGGCGCCTTGGCATTGCCGCTGGCGACCAGGAGTCGGATCACGAGCTGGCAAGGACGCTCGTCGGAGCGCTCGAGACTAAGACTGCAACGATCGACCGAATCTTTTTCGACTGGCGCGGTGGCCGCGATCCGGGGGCGGACGCTTACCCGGGCGAGGTCTTCCGCAACCTCGCCGCCTTGACCGCTCGCCGCGGACGACGTCCGAGCCACGCTTATTGGTCCGACGCCGACCCTTGCTCGATGCACATCGAAGAGGTCGAGGCGATCTGGGAGTCGATCGCCGAGCGCGACGACTGGGCGCCGTTCGAAGCCAAGATCGCCGCCGTTCGTCGAACGGGCGAGGCGATGGTCCAGGATGCACCAGACGCGGCTTGACCCCGCTGCCCTCTCGTGGTGGAGCGCGCCCCATGTCCAACAGCCTTGTCTCGACCGAGCCCGCGACCGGTAGGAAAATCTGGTCGGGAAAGCCCGGCGATGCCGGTGCGGAAGTCGCCGCCGCGCGCGCGGCCCTGCCGGACTGGGCCGGCCATTCGGTCGCCTATCGCACAGAGGCGCTCCGCCGCTTCGCCAACGTCGTTCGCAAGCGGGAAAAGGACTTCGCGACGCTGATCTCCCGCGAGACCGGCAAGCCGTTCTGGGAAACCCAAACCGAGGTCGCGGCCGTCATCAACAAGGTCGAGATTTCGATCAACGCCCACGGCGAGCGGACCCCCAAGCGCACGATAGAGGCGGCGATGGGAAGCAAGGTATCGTTGCGGCACAAGCCGCACGGGGTCCTTGCTGTACTCGGCCCGTATAATTTCCCCGCGCATCTGCCCAACGGCCATATCGTACCCGCGCTGATCGCCGGCAATGCGGTCGTGTTCAAGCCGTCGGAAAAGACCCCGGCGACCGGCGAATTCCTCGTCCAATGCTACCGCGACGCCGGCATTCCCGAAGACGTTGTCCGGCTGCTGATCGGCGGCCCGGACCAGGGCAAGGCGCTCGCCGCCGAAGCGGGAATCGACGGTCTCCTGTTCACCGGCTCCGCTCGCGCCGGAATGGCCCTCCACAAGCAGTTCGCCGAAACTCCGCAGAAGATCCTCGCGCTCGAGCTTGGCGGCAACAATCCGCTCGTCGTCTGGCACGCCAAGGACATCGAGGCGGCGGCCGCGATCGCAGTCCAGTCCGCCTTCCTTAGCGCCGGCCAGCGCTGCACCGCCGCCCGCCGGCTGATCGTCGAGGACGGCAAGGATAAGCCGCTTCTCGACGCGATCGCGGGGATGATCGACCGGATCATCGTCGACGAGCCGTTCGCCGACCCGCAGCCGTTCATGGGTCCCGTCATCGACAACGACACTGCCCATCACCTTCAGGAGCAATGGGTCGGCTTGATGATGAAGGGCGGCAAGCCCATCCGGCGGCTGGACCGTCCGTTCGACGACCGGCCCTACCTGACGCCCGCGCTGATCGACGTGACGGAGGCTAAGGACGTGCCGGACGAGGAAATCTTCGGGCCGGTCCTGCAGGTGATCCGGGTCGGGAGTTTCGACGATGCGATCGCGGAAGCCAACAACACGCGCTTTGGCCTCGCCGCCAGCCTGCTGGGCGGCACGCCCGACCAGTACGAACATTTCTGGGGCCACGTCCGCGCGGGGGTTATCAACTGGAACAAGCCAACCAATGGCGCCCCCTCGACGGCCCCGTTCGGCGGCATCGGCCTGTCCGGAAACCACCGCCCGAGCGCTTTCTACGCGGCCGATTATTGCGCTTATCCGGTCACCAGCGTCCACGCCGAGCGCATTCGCGGAACCATCGCCCAGGGCCTTCGCGACCCCAACATGGTCGAGGACTAGCTCCGGGAGCTCGCAAGCGGCCCTTTCGCGCTGTGGTGGGGCGCGAGAACGATTCCATCAGTCCCCGATAATGAAGTCCCCACTGGCCAGCGCAGTGCTTGGGACGAGCTGCGCGAACAGGACCTGGGCGGTGCCGCCGAGGCCGTCGGCGTCATAGTAGATGTTGCCGGTGCTGCTGTCGTAAATGATGCGGTCGTCGCCGTCCTGGGCGCTGGTGCCGGCGCGGAAGGCAGCCGGATCGAGGGACCCAGGCCCGACGAATGCGGTGAAGATGTCATCGTCCAGCTGTATCCGGTCGACGCCGGTGGCAAAATCGGTGATCGAGTCGACATTGCCGGCGCCGAGCGCGCTGTCGAACACGAACTTGTCGGCTCCGGAACCGCCGGTGAGCGTGTCGTTGCCCTCACGCCCGTAGAGCCTGTCATCGCCGCCGCCGCCATCGATCACGTCCGCGCCTCCGCGCCCGTCGAGCACGTTGCCAATGCCGTTGCCGGTGATGGCGTTGTCGAGGCTGTTGCCGACTGCCCTGGTGGCGACCGCGCCGGTCAGGATCAGGTTCTCGACATGGTCGGTGATGTGATAGTTCGCCGACGCCTCGACCGTGTCGGTGCCGCCGCCGGACCGTTCCTTCACATAGTCGCCGGCATCGTCGACCACATAGGTGTCGTTGCCGCCGCCGCCGGCCATCTTGTCGGCGCCGCCGCCCCCGTCGAGCCGGTTGGCGGCCGAGGTGCCGGAGATGACATTGTTCAGGCCATTGCCGGTGCCGTCGATCGCGCCCGCGCCCGTCAGGACTAGCCTTTCCACGTCCTGGCCGGCGAGGCTGAACGCCACCGACGAGCGGACCACGTCGAAGCCGCCGCCGATCCCTTCGATGACCGCGTCGCCGGCGTTGTCGACATAAAAAGTGTCGTCGCCCAGGCCGCCGCTCATCGTGTCGGCACCGGTTCCGCCATAAATCCGGTCGTTGCCGTCGCCGCCGTTGATCGTATCGGCACCGCCGCGTCCATCGAGGACGTTGCCAATGTCGTTTCCGGTGATCACGTTGGCGAGGCTGTTGCCAACGGCCCTGGTCGCGGTTCCGCCGGTCAGGGTCAGGTTCTCGACATTGTCGTTAAGATGGTAGTTGACCGACGCCTCGACGGTGTCAGTGCCAGCGCCGGCGCTTTCCTTCACATAGTCGCCGGCATTGTCGACGACATAGGTGTCGTTGCCCAGGCCGCCGCTCATCTTGTCGGCGCCACCGGCTCCGTCGAGCCGGTTGTCGGCCGAGCTTCCGGCAAGGCCATTGTCGAGGCCGTTGCCGGTGCCGTCGATCGGGTTCGCACCGTTGAGGACGAGCCTCTCGATGTCCTGGCCGGCAAGGCTGAACGAGACGGTCGAGCGAACCACGTCGAGGCCCTCGCCCAGGTTCTCGATCACGACGTCGCCGGAGTTATCGACGAAATATTCGTCGTCGCCGGGGCCGCCGGTCATGCTGTCTGCACCGGCGCCACCGTCGAGCACGTCGTTGCCGGCGGTGCCGACCAGCGTGTCGTCGGTGTCAACTCCGTCGATGGTGATGGTCACCGTCGCCGTATCGCCGCCGTCCAGCTCGTATGTGAAACTGTCGGTCGCCGGCTGGTTCGAGGCTCCCGAAGATGACGTCGGAGTTTCGTCGAACGCGCCGTTCGGATCGTAGGCGAATGTGCCGTCCGAATTGAGGGTCAGCTCCGCGCCGGAAGGCAGGATCACGGGGTTGCCGACGTCGCCGGCATTGCCGTTGACTGCCGTGACGGCGCCGCCGCTGTCGGCACCGTTGCCATTGTCGTCGAGCACGTTGCCGGACGTGATCGGCGTATCCTCGTCGGTGGCGAAGGAGTCGTCTTCAGCATCGACGGCGAAGAAGCCGAAGTCGAGCGTGTTGTTGGTATCGTTGCCCGTGCCGGCCGTGGGCTCGCTGTTGTAGTCGAGCGTGATCGCCTGGCTTACGGTGGCTCCGCCGATGCCGGCGACACCGTTGTCGTCGTTGTCGATGTTGTTGTCGGGATCGCCGGTACCAGGCGAGTTGACGCGGCCGGTAAGCGCTCCGCCGCCGGTGAAATTGCCGGCATCGACGCGAACAATGTAATCGCCCGCTGCGAGGTTGGCGAATGCGTAGAAGCCGCCGCCGGCGGTGGTCGTAGTGGCAACTTGCGTATCGGTCGCGTCGAACGCGCCCACGACTGACCCGTTGTCGACGAACAAAGTCAGCGCAACGCCGTCGATTCCGGTGTCGCCGACGTCGTAGATGCCGTTGCCGTTGGTGTCGCCGAAGATGCGGTTGCCAAGCGTCAGCGAATCGACGGTGAGCGACTCCGCGCCGATCGCAACGTCTGAGAAGTTGCTGCCCTTGATGGTGACGTTGTTGCTGAACGGATTGCCGATGACCTCGTTCGAGAAACTGTCGACAGTCGCGTCGTAAATCACGCGCACCGCCTTACCGGCCGGCAGGGTGCCGACGGTCGGGGTCAGGACCACGTAGGAAGCGTGCTCGGGATGATCGAGGTCGGCGCCGTCGAGGTCGTCGGCCGAAGCCAAACGGCGGGTGCCGATCTGGCCGTAGCCGTACATCAGCTCGCCGGAGTCGCTTGACTGATAGAGGTCGTCGAGGCCGACCTGGTGGCCGAGCTCGTGCATCAGCACGGTGAGCAGGTCCATCCGGCCGTCGGCCGAGCCGCCAGCATCGGCGGTGAGGCGGGTGCCCGATCCGGAATATTCGCTGTCGTCGCCCGGCGTCGAATCGAGGAACCAGCCGAAGCCGGCGCCGTCGCTGTCGACCTGCACGCTTCCGGCCGTGCTCGAGGCCAGATAGGCGCCCGCCATGTCGGCGACGGAGAACGATGCGGCTCGCATTGCCGCCACCTGCTCGGGAGTCGCACCGGCATCGATCCAGCGCTCGATCGCTGCTTCGACGAGGGAGTCGAGCTCGGCCTGGGTGAGGATTCCGTCGTCGGCATCGACCGGGATCGGATCGCCGTAAGGCTGCGGAGTTATGGCGCCGCCGTCGTCGTCGACCGGGATCGGATCGCCGTAAGGCTGCGTAGTGACGATCGCGTCGCCGGCGCTGTTCTGCGCGTCGAGCCATTGCTGCTGTGCGTCGGCGAGGCCCGCTTCCCAATCGAGCGGCTGAGCGGGCGCGGCAAGAATCGGCACGGCAAGGACGAAGGCGCCGCCGGTCAGCCCGTCGACCAGGCCGGCGTCGACTCCCCCCGTTGTATTGTTCGGGAAATCGCCATTGGTCAGCGTGTTCACGCGTGGCGATGTCGTCCAGAAGCTGCTGAGACCGGTGCTGGCTGTGCCCGACGGGATAACCCATTCCCCCTGGCCGGAGCCCGCGTATCCCGGGACATAGAAGTGCGCTTCCGGCGAGATTTGATCGAGGACGATTGCGTTTCCGTCCGCATCATTGTCCGTGCCGGGCGAATCCAGGTTGATGGTGTTGCCGCGGATATCGAGGCCCATCACTGCCGGGTCGGTAGAGTCCGAACCGCCGACGATGGCGTAGATGCCGCCGTACATGAAGTCGCCGCCCTCGGCGATCGTGTTGTTGAGGATCGTCGCTTCGACACGGTTTGTGCCGCCGCCACCTTGATCGTTCGATCGAAGGTAGATCCCGCCGACTCCGCTGATAATGTCGGTGATCGTGTTGTTCTCGATGCGAACGGCATGATTGACGGTGCCGGTGCCGGCGAAGCGCTCGCTCGACACGTAGATCCCGGAGCCGCCACCATTCGAGCCGGTCGACCCCTGAGCGGAGTCGACTGCACCATTGAGCGTTCCGATCGTGTTATTGAGAATCACGCCGGAGACGTTTGCGCTTTGACCGCCATAGCTTGCCGCGATGGCGGGGCCTTCGGCCCCCTTGAAGCTGTTGTTCTGGATCAAATAGGTGGCGGTGTAATTGGAGGTATTGCCGGCGCCGCCGAGCGTGATTCCGCCGCCGCCGGATACGACGTTCACATGAGCATTGTGGAAGGTGTTGTTCTGGACGGTGATGTTCTGAACCGTGTTGCCGCCGGCGGCGACCTGCAGAAAGTCTCCGCGCCCGGCAGTAAAGGTGACGCCATCGACCAAAATGGTCAGGTTGAACGCTGAAGTGCCCGCGGTTTCGACCAGAATGCCGTCGTTACCGGTGTGCACCCCTCCGCCGAGATCCACGCCCTGGCTGCCGATGACGGCCGCGTCATTGGCGCTGTCCCGTACGGTGAGGTTGAGCGATCCCGACCCGTAATTGTAGATCGTGATGTTGCTCTCGTATCCGCCGCTGATGTTGTTGCCTTCGAACAATGCGGTGCCGGTAAGGCCGTTGCCCGAGGAGCTTTGCGTTCCGAAGCGAATGGCGTCTTCGTCGGCAGCATTGGAACTGCCGAACTGGCCCGACATGGTGCTGTCGCGAAGGGTGAAGTTGTTGACCCCGGACCCGCGGATGCCGAAATTGCCGAACGTTCCGCTGAGGTTGAGGTTGTTCAGAGAGACGTTGCTGACGTTTTCGAGATAGATGCCGATGCCGGTGGCGGTCTGGCCATCGGTACCGGTGATATTTTGAATGACGCCGCCGGAGCTCGCGGTCGAGCCGGTGCCGGTCACCGTGAAGAAGCCGCTATTGCCCGTGTCCTTCAGGAAAACGCCGGTGGCGCTGCCACCGT
>DATAKH010000068.1:0-5344 GCA_036261735.1 Sphingomicrobium sp. | reverse complement strand
AATGCCTACAAGGTCTCCGGCGGCCTTCACGGGGTCGGCGTCAGCGTCGTCAACGCGCTTTCCGAATGGCTCGAGCTCACCGTCTGGCGCGACGGCAAGGAGCATTTCCTCCGCTTCCGCAACGGCGAGGCAGAAGCGCCGCTGAAGGTCGTCGGCAAAACCGACAAGCAGGGCACAAGGGTCACCTTCCTGCCCAGCCCCGAGACCTTCAAGATCACCGATTTCGATTTCGACCGGCTCGAGCACCGCTTCCGCGAGCTCGCCTTCCTCAACTCGGGCGTGCGGCTGGTCCTGACCGACGAGCGCCACGACGAGCCCAAGAGCATCGAGATGTTCTACGAGGGCGGGATCGCCGCCTTCGTTCAGTATCTGGACCGCGCCAAGACCGCGCTGATCCCGGAGCCGATCGCAATCCACGGCCAGCGCGACGACATCGGGATCGACGTCGCACTGGAATGGAATGACTCTTATTACGAAAACGTCCTGTGCTTCACCAACAACATCCCGCAGCGTGACGGCGGCACCCACCTCGCCGCCTTCCGCGGCGCGCTGACCCGAACTCTGAACAATTATTCTGAGCGCTCGGGCGTCCTCAAGCGCGAGAAGATTTCGCTCGCCGGCGAGGACATGCGCGAGGGGCTGACCGCGATCGTCTCGGTCAAGCTTCCCGACCCCAAGTTCGGGAGTCAGACCAAGGACAAGCTGGTCAGCTCCGAAGTCCGCCAGCCGCTCGAAAGCCTGATGGCCGACAAGCTCGCCGAATGGCTCGAGGAAAATCCGGCGCACGCGCGAACAATCGTCCAGAAGATCATCGACGCCGCAGCCGCTCGCGAGGCGGCCCGAAAGGCGCGCGAGGCTAGCCGCAAGTCGGTGATGGGGGTCGCCTCGCTTCCCGGCAAGCTGCACGACTGCTCGGAACGCGACCCGGCCAAGTCGGAGATGTTCCTGGTCGAGGGCGACAGTGCCGGCGGCTCGGCGAAGCAGGGCCGCGACAGCAAGTTCCAGGCGATCTTGCCGTTGCGCGGCAAGATCCTCAACGTCGAGCGTGCGCGCTTCGACCGCATGCTGTCGAGCCGCGAGATCGGCACCATCATCCAGGCGCTCGGCACCGGCATCGGCCGCGAGGAATTCAACCTCGAGAAACTTCGCTACCACAAGATCGTGATCATGACCGACGCCGACGTCGACGGCGCTCACATCCGGACGCTCCTGCTGACTTTTTTCTACCGCCAGATGCCGGAGCTGATTGAGGCCGGGCACCTCTTCATCGCCCAGCCGCCGCTCTACAAGGTCGCGCGCGGCCGCTCTGAAGTCTATCTCAAGGACGACAGCGCGCTCGACGAGTATCTGGTCAGCGTCGGCCTCGACGGAC
Source organism: Sphingomicrobium sp. (assembly GCA_036261735.1). Classification (GTDB taxonomy): domain Bacteria; phylum Pseudomonadota; class Alphaproteobacteria; order Sphingomonadales; family Sphingomonadaceae; genus Sphingomicrobium. The sequence goes on along the minus strand of DATAKH010000068.1, from coordinate 3,972 downwards.
TGATTCTCGACACCACCGAGGGGCCGCGAACCGGCGCCGACCTGAAGTCTCTGGTCGACCACGCCCGCCGGGTCCGGTCGCTGATGCGCTACGCTCCGCGCAAGTACGACTGGGCCCTGCTTCAGGCGCTTGCGATCAACGGCGCACTCAAGCCCAATCTCAATGTCCATGGCCGCGAGCAGGCGATCGCCAAGGCGGCCGAATGGCTGGACTCGCTCGACGAGGAAGCCGGCTGGTCGGGCGAAGTCGCCGAAGATGGCGGCTATCTGCTTCGCCGCCTGTGGCGCGGAGTCACCGACGCCCATGTCATTGAAAAAGCGTTCTTGGCCTCCGCCGAGGCGCGCAAGCTTCACGGGCTCGTTGCCGAGCAAGCCGATGTCTATCGGCAGCCGTCGCTGCTTCGGACGGTCAAGAAAGGCACAGTCACCGAGGAGCAGAAGCCGGAGCCGATCGAGGGCGCCGAGCCCGACGAGCAGCCTGCCGAAGAGGAGGCGGACAAGAAGGGCGTCACGGTCACCCGCCCGTCCGAGCTTCTCGATGCGGTCCTCGCCGCCGGCCGCAAGGGCCTTTCGATCCAGCGCTACAAGGGGCTGGGCGAAATGAATGCCGAGCAGCTGTGGGAAACGACGCTCGATCCCGCCAACCGCTCGCTGCTTCGGGTCGAGGTTGCCCAGGCCGACGTCGCCGACGAGATTTTCACGCGGCTGATGGGCGACATCGTCGAGCCGCGCCGCGAGTTCATCCAGGACAATGCGCTGAACGTCGCCAACTTGGACGTTTGAGGAACTGCGGTAGCTTCGCTGGGTTGCCGTTGTCGTGACCGGCCGCACCATCACCGTCGCCAGCTACAATATGCGCAAGGCGATCGGCACCGACCGCCGCCGCGATCCGCAGCGGGTGCTCCAGGTGCTGAAGGAAGTGCACGCCGACGTCGTGGCGCTTCAGGAGGCGGACAAAAGATTCGGCGGGCGTGCGTCGGCGGTCCCGCATGAACTGATCGACTCGCACGGGCTCTACAAGCCGGTGCCGCTCGGGGTGAAGCACAAGCGCCCGCTCGAGAAAGCGCGCAAGCACGCCGAACGGCTGCTCAAGGTCGACACCCGCAACATCGGCTGGCACGGCAACGCGCTTCTGGTGAAGCACGATGTCGGGATCCTCGACTGGGCGATCCTCCAGCTGCCGACGCTCGAGCCGCGCGGAGCGGTGATGGCGGAGCTGCTCGTCGACGGCGACCGGCCGTTCCGAGTGGTCGGGATGCATCTCGACCTGTCGGGCCTGTGGCGGCGCCGGCAGATGCGCGCGATCTTCGACGCTGTCGCTGACCGGCCGCAGAAAATGCCGACGATCCTGATGGGCGACACCAACGAATGGCGGATCGCGGGGGGCTGCCTCAAGGAACTGCCGCCGGAATTCCGGATGGCGCCGACCGGGCCCAGCTTCCACTCGCGCCACCCGCTGGCGTCGCTGGACCGGATCATCGTCGACGGCGACCTGCGGATCGATGCCGCCGGCGTGCACATGAGCCCGGCGGCGCGGCGCGCCTCGGACCATCTCCCGATCTGGGCGCGGCTGACGCTTTAGCCGATCCCCGCGATCTTGCGCTGGCGCCGGCGCTGGACCGACGAGCCGATCCCGATCGCTTCGCGGTATTTGACCACTGTCCGGCGGGCGCAGTTGAAGCCTCTCTGGTTGAGAAGGGCGGCAATTGCGTCGTCGCTCAGCACTTCCGTCTCGCGGTCGACGATGTCGCGGATCGCGGCCTTCACCGCTTCCGCCGACGCCCCCTCGCCGTCGCCGTCGCTCGAAGCCACGCCCGAGCGGAAAAAATATTTCAGCTCGAACAGCCCGCGCTCGCACAGCAGATATTTGTTCGAGGTCACCCGGCTGACGGTCGATTCGTGCATCTCGATGGCGTCCGCCACCTGGCGCAGCGTTAGCGGCTTCAGCGCCTCGGCCCCGCGTTCGAAGAACCCCTGTTGAGTCTCGACGATCTTGCTGACCACCTTGACGATTGTTCGGGCGCGCTGGTCGAGCGCCCGGACCAGCCAGTTGGCGCTCGCCAGGCATTCGCTGAGCCACGCCGTCGATCCCTTGTCCTGCGGGCCGGCCCTGAGTTCCTGGTAGTAGCGGCGGTTGATCAGCAGCCGCGGCAGCGCCGCGCTGTTCAGCTCGACCGAATAACCATTGCGGGTTCGGCGGACGAAGACGTCGGGCGCGGCCTGCTCAACCGAATCGGCCGAATATTGGCTGCCCGGTTTCGGGTCGTAGGCGCGAAGCTCGCCGACCATGTCGGTGAGGTCCTCGTCGTCCACTCCGCAAATCCGCTTCAGGTCGTTCATCCGCCCCTTGGCGAGAAGGTCGAGATTGTCGATCAGCCTCGCCATTGCCGGGTCGTAGCGGTCGGCCGCCCTGGCCTGCAGTGCCAGGCATTCCGACAGGCTGCGCGCGCCGACTCCGGGCGGGTCGAGATCCTGCACCAGCTTCAGTGCATGCTCCGCTTCGGCAAGCGAAGCGCCGCTGTCGCGGGCGATGTCCGCAAGCGCCGTGGTCAAATAGCCGTTGGGGTCGAGCTGTTGGACGATAATCTCGGCGAGCAGCGCGGCCGGCCCCGAAGCGCCGTGAAGCTGCGCCAGCAAATGTTCGGCAAGCGAAGTTTCGACCGCTTCCAGCCGGTCGAAGTCGAAGCCCTCGTCGGACGCCGGAGCGACCGCCACGTCCGCGAAGCTGTCGGTCTCCAGCGCCTGTTCGGTGAAATCATAGTCGAGCGGCCGGTCATCCTCGCTCGCGCCCGGGATCAGCTCGTCGGCAAGCAAGGGCGCTGAGGCTTCTTCGGGATCAGGTGCGGAGTCCGAATCCTCGCTTGAACCGACTTCCAGCAGCGGGTTCTTCGCGATCTCCTCGGCGATGACCGATTCGAGCTCGAGGTTGCTAAGCGTCAGAAGCTTTATCGCCTGCGTCAGCTGGGGCGTCATGACCAGCTGTTGCGATTGGCGGAGTTGGATACTCGGACCGAGGCCCACTGACCGTCTCTCTACAAAGCGAAACTCTCGCCAAGGTACAGGCGCCGGACCTCGCTGTCTGCAACCAGAGCTTCCGGGGTGCCCTGGAACAGCACCTGGCCATCGTAGATGATGCAGGCCCGGTCGACGATGTCGAGGGTCTCGCGGACGTTATGGTCGGTAATCAGCACGCCGATGTCGCGCTGCTTCAGCTCGCGGACGAGCTCGCGGATATCGGCGATGGAGATCGGGTCGATCCCGGCAAACGGCTCGTCGAGCAACATGATCGACGGATTGGCTGCAAGCGCCCGCGCTATCTCGCAGCGACGGCGCTCGCCTCCCGACAGCGCCATTGCGGCGCTTTCCCGAAGCCCGGTCAGCCCAAACTCGTCGAGCAGCCGCTCCAGACGCTCGGAGCGAACATGCTCGTCCGGTTCGCTGACCTCGAGCACGGAAAGGATGTTCTGCTCGACCGTGAGGCCGCGGAAGATCGACGTTTCCTGCGGAAGATAGCCGAGGCCGAGGATCGCGCGGCGGTACATCGGCAGGCCGGTGATGTCCTGGCCGTCGAGGATGATCCGGCCCGAATCCGGCTTCACCAGCCCCATGACCGAATAGAAGCAGGTCGTCTTGCCGGCGCCGTTCGGCCCGAGCAGCCCGACGACTTCACCGCGATGCACGTCCAGCGAGACGTCGTGAAGGACGGCTCGGCGGTCGTAGGACTTGGCGATCGAACGCACCTCCAGGCCGACGCCCGAAGTTGCGGCCTGCTCGCCAGGCCGGACCATGACGGTGGCGTCGTTCACCTGGGTCAGTTGCCGCGCTTGGGGACGGTGAAGTGCCCTCGTACGCGGCCTCCGCTTTGCGCGACCCCGGCCGGTCCACCGTCGATTACGGCTCGGCCCGAGTTGAGATCGATCACCAGCCGCGATCCGAGGATCTGCGATCCGCCGCGGTTGAGCTGCACATCGCC
>DATAKH010000064.1:0-4913 GCA_036261735.1 Sphingomicrobium sp. | reverse complement strand
TCGTCTATTTCATGGCCATCGAGGGCGCGAAGTTCCGCGCGCCGGTCGAGCCCGGAGTGCTCCTTCGCCTCGAGGTCGAGTTCGTCCAGAAGCGGACCAGCGTCTGCAAGTTCGCTGGCCGGGCGATGATCGAGGGGAAGGTCGCAGCCGAAGCCAATTTCACCGCGATGATCGCGGATCCGCCCGCTCGATAAGCCCTAGCGGCTGCCAATCCGTATCCCGGCATGGATTGCCCGGCCTTCGGTGCGGTAGCCGAAAACGTCCTGGTAGGATGAGTCGAACAGGTTCGACACTCGTGCGTGCAGCTGGACCAGTTCGCTGATGTTCCACGCCAGCCTGCCGCCGGCGAGCCAATAGCTCTTCAGCTTAACCTTCTCGGCTGGAAAGACGTCGAAATCCGTGTCGTTGCGGGAGCCGATGAAGGCAAGGGATGCGCCAAAGTCCAACCGCCCCTCCGTCCCGTCGACAGCGATCGCGCCGCTGTGCTTCGGCCGACGGGCCTCGCGAAATTGTGTCGATGGAGTCGACCCTGGCTCGGTGGCGTGGAGATAGGCGTAATGGGCGGTCAGGCGGACGCGCTCCGCAAGGCGCCAACCTAGCTCCGCCTCAATTCCCGAGCGGTGGCTTGCGGCGGCGCGGTTGACGGTGCTCGAAACGAATGTGACCGGATCGAAAACGTCGACGATTTCGTCAGTCAGCCGTTGCCTGTAGCCCGTGAGAGCAGCCTCCAAACGGTCGCCGCGGTAGCGCAACGACGCTTCGAATCCGCGGGAACTCTCCGCCTTAAGCGCCGGATTGCCCACGAAATTGCCGGGAAAGAAGCCGTGCAGGTCGAAGAAGGTCGGTTGCGCAATGCCTTCCGCATAAGACCCGGCGAGAGAAAAGCCGCGCCCGACGCTGACGAGCAGCGACGCGCGCAAAGTGGCAGCGTCCTTGAAGTCGCTGAAGGAGTCGCGCCGCACGGCTATGTCGGCGACTACAGGCGCAACTTCGGCCCGCCATTCGGCAGTTACGGCGTCGTGCGAACGGTGCCGGTCCTGGTTGCTCGCTCCGAAATAGATCGTGTCGCGCGCGTGGAAGTCCTCGCGGTCGTGGTCGAGCGCCACGATGGCGGTGTGATCGATCGCGCCTGTCGTAAAGCGGTATTGGAGCTGTCCGGCTACGGTCCACCGCTCGCCGCGGGTACGGTTTATCTCCTCGCCGACAAGGAAGTTGCGGTTCGAGGAGCCGAGCAGCGAGGTGGCGATCGTGCCGCTGAGCCCGGTGGCGGGATTACCGGCCGACAGCCACACCCGCCCCGCCGACAGGCGATTTCTGGTGCTGTCCAAAGTATCGGCATGGCGAAAGGTGAGGGGATTGAAGCCGTCGAACTCGCTTCGGCCGCTGAGGGAAAAGCCCGCAACCCCGAGCTCCGCTTCCGGTGCGAACCGCCAGCTCCCGCGAACTCGCGCCGACAGGTTTCGGAATCCGTCCCTGTCTCCGTCGCCGCTGAAGCTGTCGATGCCGGTCGCCCGCTGCCATCCGATCGCGCCGGCGAGATTGGCCTTCGAGGACGCCAAAGCTGCCGTCCCGCTGGCCCGGCCGAAGCCGAAGGATCCCGCTTCCGCGGCCGCCGAGAAGGCGGTTCTCTCGGGCTCGAGGCCGCTCACTGCGATCACTCCGCCGATGGCGTCGGAGCCCCACAGCGCGGACTGCGGCCCGCGGACGATCTCCATGCGCGAGGCCATGTCGGAGTTGAGAAGCTCGAACCTCGGTGTGTCATTTGCAGCGGGATCGTTGGCGCGGATGCCATCGATGAACAGCAAGGTGTGGTTGGCCTCGGCCCCGCGGATGCGGACTTCCGAAAAGCTTCCCGCCGGTCCGCTGGTTTGCACGGCCGCGGACGGTGTCAGGCGGAGGAACGAGTAGAGCAGGGGCTCGCCGAGGCGTTCGATCGTCTTGCCGTCGATTACGGCAGCGCTTGCTGCCGTCTCCGACTGTTCCTGCGGAACCCTCGACGCTGTCACGACGACCTCGCTCGACGGTTCTGCAACTATCTGGGCGGAAACGAGCACCAACGGAATCAGCATTTAAGCCCTCCTTGAACGACATTGCGGCATGTCGTCTCGGAGGTGCCGGCGGACTGGCCCCGCGCGGTCCCACGCACTTCGGCTGGACCCGGCCGGGTGCGGACGACTGACGGGGCAGGTTCCTGACTTGGCCGCGGCATCGCGGCTTCACAGTTGCGGGCACAGCGCCGGAATTGCACCGGCTTCCCTTTCAACCGCCCCCGCCGGAAGCAGCCGCAGCAAAACCGTGCGAGGCACGATTCGACCGGTTGCTATCCGTGGGCGGCACCCTCGTCGGCCGATTGGCTACGTCGGCCCGGCGACGATTGTCAATCGAGCAGCGGCAGGGTTATGAGCCTGCATATGGAAAAGCTGGCCCCGACAATGGACAACAGGATGCGCCTGCTGGCGCTGCTCGTCGCAATTTTCGCCGCCGCCGCGATGCGGTTAGTCCCGCATCCGCCCAATTTCTCGCCGATCGCGGCAATGGCGCTGTTCAGCGGAGCCTATTTGCCGAGGCGGGCGCTGGCGTTCGTCGCCCCCTTGGCAGCGCTCCTGCTGAGCGATCTCGCGCTAGGCTTCTACGCGGGAATGAATTTTGTCTATTTCAGCTTTGCGCTCACGGTGCTGATCGGCTGGGCCCTGGCGTCGCGGCGGACGCCGCTTTGGGTCGGCGCAGCCGCGATCGCGAGCTCGCTGCTGTTCTTCGTCCTGACGAATTTCGGAATGTGGCTGTTCAGCGGCTTTTATCCGCGCACCGTCGAAGGGCTGGCGGCCTGCTACGTGGCTGCAATCCCGTTCTTCCAGAACACGCTCGCGGGGGATCTCTTCTACACGGCGCTTCTGTTCGGCGGCTTTGCCCTTGCGGAGCGCTTGCTTCCACCGATCCGGCAGCGACAGCGGGTCCGTATCGCGGGCTGACCGCTACTTTGGTTGCAAGTCGGGGCGTCACCATATAAGGGGCCGCACGACCTTTCCGGCTGGTCGGAAACCAGCCAATCTCGAAGGACTTAGAAATGAAATCCGGTACCCACCCTGACTATCACATGATCACGGTCGAGATGACCGATGGCACCAAGTTCCAGACCCGCTCGACCTGGGGCAAAGAAGGGGACACCCTTCACCTCGACATCGACCCGACGTCTCATCCGGCATGGACCGGCGGCAACCAGAAGCTGCTCGACACGGGCGGTCAGGTCGCCCGCTTCAACAAGCGCTTCGCCGGCCTCAAGCTCGGCAAGCAGTGAACGCACGCAGCTTGTCCGGGGGACAAGCGAGTACGTCACTTTTGGTCTGCGAAGCGCCGCGGATCGAAACCGAACGCCTGGTCCTGCGTCCGTGGCGCAAGGACGATTTCCGACCATGGCACGCGATTCTAAGCCATCCGGAGGTGTTTCGGCATCTCGGGGCGCAACCCGTCAGCGCCGAGGACTGCTGGCGGCGGCTTATGGGCGCTGTGGGTTGCTGGCAACTGAATGGGTTCGGCGGCTGGGCTGTAGAGCTCAAGAGCGACTCTTCGCTGATCGGCACCGTCGGGATCTTCACCGCCTGGCGGGACCTGGAGCCGGAGTTCGGGGAAGAGCCTGAAATGGGCTGGATCTTCGCGCCTGCGACGCACGGGCACGGCATCGCGTCGGAGGCGTGCCGGGCAGCCCTGCTGTGGATCGAAGCCAACCTCGACCCGACCCCAATCTGGGCGATCGTCGCTCCGGCCAACGAGCCGTCGCTAAGGCTGGCCGGGAAACTCGGCTTCGAGCGCGTCGGCGACACGACCTACAACGACGATCCTACCGTGGTTCTGAAGCGCCAGGCGTGGTGACTCTACCAGCCGCCGCCTCCGCCTCCGCCTCCACCCCCGCCTGACGATCCGCCCCCGCCCGAGCCGCTGCTCGAGCCGGGCGCGGTCGAGGCTGAGCTGACGCTGCTTGCTAGCGAGGAACCGACGCTTCGAGTGAAGCCGTCGGCATCACTCCACGGGCTGTGCGATCCGGAATACCAGGCGAATCCCTGCTGGCCCTGGGCCGCGGCGGCGGCGAGGACTCCGGCGAACCGCTCCGCCCAACGGTTCTCGACTCCCAACGCGATCGCATAGGGCAAAAAGCGTTCGAACAGCTCGGGCGTGTCGTCGGGCGGGGTCATCCGGTCCAGCCGCTCGCGCTCGGTGATCGACAGATATTGTTTGAAGCCGGCGATCCGGTCGAGAACCGCGCGTCCTTGCGCGGTCGGCGCCGACATCCACCAAAAGCCGGAGACGACTAGCGGCAGCGCCAGCACCGGCAGCAGGAGAGGGAACAGCCAACCAGTGCTCAGTGCTCCCAGGAACAGCGGCGCGCCAAGCGCGAGCGCTGCAAATCCGGCCACGAAGGCGGCACCCACCAGCAGGCATTTGCCGACCGACCCGACATTGTCGAGGAGCAGCAACAACAAGACCGTAGTAAGGATTGCCCCGACGGCCGCTCCAACCGCGAATATCGATGCAATTCCCGACGACAGCGAAACCGCCGCGGCCGACAGCCAGAGCGCGGCAATAAAGACGGCCACGCCAGCGAACGCCCAGCCGGTGTTGCGGTGGAACATCTTCCCTTCAAACATCTCCTTAAGATAGTCTTCCAGCGCTTTCTTCGCAGACGAGAATTTGGAGTGGTTAGCCTGCTTCATCTCGATCGTTTCGCCGGTCGCGAGCAGCTTGGACAGGGCCGCTTCTTCATCCGCTGGAAGCACTGCCGAACTCGTTAGTCGCTCGATGGTTCGGGTGTCGCTCGACAGCCAGCCGCCGTCCTCCTCGACAATTCGGATATGGCCGCGGACACCCATGTCGACCAATGCCGCAGCAAACGAGCGGTTGTCCGCCTCCATCTCGGCTAT
>DATAKH010000061.1:0-2143 GCA_036261735.1 Sphingomicrobium sp. | reverse complement strand
ACGGCGACTTGGGGCGGCTGCTCCGCGAAGGTCGCCTCGGTCGCGGGATTGAAGAGAATGTGGCGAACCGGGCCCTTTTTGAACGTCCGGTCGAGCCGGGCGCCGCGCTCGCGGGACCATTCGACCAGCGGCGAATAGCTGAGGTTGCCCTCGTCGTCCTTGTCGAGCGGCATGAGGATGAAGATGCTCCCGTTTGGCTTCAGCAGGTCCTGCACGAGACCGAGAAGGAACAGCCGCCAGTCCTCGACGGACCAATATTCGCGCTTCCCCTTCACGCGCTTGCGATGGAAGGCAGGGAGCATGATTGTGACCAGGTCGAACCGCTGGTCGACCGGCTTGTAACGCTCGCCGCGAACAACAGGAGCGACCAGCCTCGTCACCTTGGTCAGCCTGCACAGCTCGTCATACCAGTCGTCGGCCACATCGGTGCCGATCACCCTGTGGCCCATAGACTGCGCGACCATCCCGAAATTACCCGAGCCGGCGCCGATATCGAGGATGTCGAGCGGCGGCGAGCGGTCGAGGTCGAGCCATTCCGCGAGGATGACGTTGCGGTGCGCCCAATAGCCGAAATCAGCATATTTGACGGACGCGAGAGTCTCGATGTCCTGGAGCTTGTCGCGGTGCTTCTCGAGGAAAGACTCCCGCTCGGCCGGATTGATGGAGTCGAGGGCGCGAACGAGATTCGCGCGGGTTCGGTCGCTCATCGGCTTGGCGGCCTCGAGCTGTTCCACCCGCTCGGGGAACGAGCACAGCGGATCGTGCCTTTTCGGCGGTCTCGCCGCTTGCTTCTCGTCCACGTCATTCATCTTTCAGTCCTCTGGCGCGGGTCAGCTGATGTCGGGATATTCGTTGCGGAAGCGGTCCGCCCAGCGTTCGCTGAGCTCATCGCGGAGTACCTTAAGCCGGACCTTCGTCGGTGCGTAGTTTTCCGGCATCTCCAGGCCCAGCAGATCGCATACCTTGCGGACGTGCGTTTCCGGCTCGGCGCAGATGTCCTCGTAATAATAGAGCGGCGCCGTCTTCCCGAGCCGCTCGGCACAATCGGCGAGCTTCTTTTCGGTGTTGATAATGTTGAGGACCTGGCGGCGGATGGAATCGCCGTCATAATCGTCGTCCCTGAGCGGGCGTTCCAGCGGCTGGCGGCTGTGCCTGCGCCCGGTGAGCTTCATCTTTTCGAGTGAAATGCCCTGCGCGATCCGGTCGCGGCGACGGAGAAGTACCACCTCGGTCCGATCAATGACTTCGGACAGGAATCCGGTCTCGACCGCTCCCGTCAGGACGAAGAAACCGGCCTTGAATCCGAACGCATGCTCGGTGCCGCGATTGTCGATCATCCACTGCACGGCCTCGTGGGTGTCAGCGAGGCCTTTGCGCTCGCGAATCTTCGCCAGCTGCAGGTGGTTGAAGCTTTCCGCGATCTCGTTGAACCAGCCGGTGCTCGACAGCAGCTGCCCAAAATAATTGCTTCCCGAGCGTGACGGGAACAGCATCATCAGGATCTTGTCGGGTGCGCGAAAGCCGCCGTGGCGCGGCATCGCCAGGCCTTTCTGGATTTTCCGGACCCGCTCTTCCCCGAAATAGTGAGTGCACAGGTCAAGGAGTTCTTCGCGTGTCCTTGGCAAACAGTCGACGCTGGCCATCATCCATCCGTTGCAATTGAGCGGGTTCGATCCGCGGCGACTGTTTGCGAACAGTCGGAGCCTCAATCGGCGCGCTACCGGGGAACGCCCGTTGCCGGGCAAGCCCGGTCAATAACGAAGGTTAGGGTAATGACAACCCACTTGTCCCACCGCTCTGGCGCGAATTTTTCGGCGGCGATCTAGGGGTTACGGCTGGAGAAAGATGGCTCCCCGGGCCTGATTCGAACAGGCGACCATTCGATTAACAGTCGAACGCTCTACCGCTGAGCTACCGGGGAACACCTCTGTCGAAGCGTGGCGGCTAGATAGCGAAGCCCGCCTCAAAGGCAAGGCCAAGCAAAAAGTTACGTCGCGAATTGTTCCATCGCGATTCGTTCGTCGAGCGCGTGCTCGGGATCGAACAGCAGGGTCAGCGACCGCTCCCTGTCGAGCCGGACGTCAACCTGGGCGACGTCGCGTACCTCGAACTGGTCGGCCACGGCCGAAACAGGGCGGTGTTG
>DATAKH010000053.1:0-4437 GCA_036261735.1 Sphingomicrobium sp. | reverse complement strand
TGCGACGGCGGGTAAATCGTAGATCTTCCCTTCCCCCGCGAGGACGGCACCTTCCTGGCCCAACGTGACGGCGACATAGCTGGCCTTTCCGCGGGCAACGATGTCAGCCGCGGCGGCAGCGGTCGCTTCTCGGTCGAGCTTGCGTCCCACGAGCTCCTGAAACTCGCGATGGCTCGGCTTGAGGAGGAAGATTCCGCCCTCCTCGACCGCGGCCGCAAGCTCGGCGCCGGATGTATCGAGGACGTAGCGGACACCCTTCTTCTTCAACGCGCGTGCAAGAAGCACGTAGAAATGCTCCGGGACTCCGCGCGGAAGCGATCCGCTAGCGACGAAGTACCCGCAATCGGCCGCCGCCGCCTTGTCCAGCGCCTCGCGCCACTCGGCCTCGCGCACCTCCGGGCCTTCGGGGACGAAGCGATACTCGGCCTTGGTCGACCGTTCGTAGACCGCGAGGCTCATTCGGGTATCGCCCTCGATCCGGACGCAATCCCTCTCGATGGCGAAGCGGCCGAGAATCTCGTTCAGGGCGCCGCCCGTCGCTCCTCCTGCGAGATAGATCGCGCGCACCGGCACGCCGAACTCGGCTAGCATCTTAGCGACGTTGATCCCGCCGCCCCCCGCCTCGATCTGCTCGTCGAAGGTCCGGGTCTTTTCGGTCGGCCGAACCACGTCGGCATCGCTGGAGATGTCGATTGCGGGGTTGAGGGTAAGAGTAGCGACCTTTGTCGTCATTAACGGTCAGGCACCGGCAATCTCGCGGGGCTGGCCCTCGGAATCGAGGGCGACGAAGGTGAACTCGCCCTCCGCCACGACCTTCTCCTCGTCGCCGTCGCGAGTACGCCCCATCGCTTCCGCCTTTAGCTTCAGCGACGTCCGTCCCTGCTTGATGAGTTCGACGTAGACCGACAGTTCGTCCCCGACCGCCATCGCTCCGGGAAACCTGATCGAATCCGCCGCAACCAGGATCGCCTTCCCCCGCGAATGCCGCGACGCGAACGACCCGCAGGCGAGCCCCATCTGCCCCATCAACCACCCGCCGAACACGCCGCCATAGGGGTTGGTGTCCGACGGCATCGCGGTGACGCGAATCAGCGGGGTGCGGCCGGTCACGGGAGTCAGCTGCTGCTGTGCCAGCTGAAGATCACCCGGAAGGCAATGGCAGCGCCGATGAATAAAGGGATCGAGAACAGCAAGTTGTGCGAGCCTTCGAGCGGGCGGACTGTTCCCCACGCGGCCCAGCTGTTCATCCAGTTGCCGGTCCCGCCGTCGAACCCCGTCGGCAGCACGAACGCGATAATCGCGCCAATCGCCAATGCGGTGATCCACCTCATCTCAAGCCAGCATCCCCAGCGGGTTCTCGACCAGCCGCTTGAACGCCTGCATCAGCTTGGCCCCGTCGGCGCCGTCGATGGCGCGATGATCGAAGCTTCCCGTCGCGCTCATCACCGTGGCGATCTGCAGCGAGTCGTTTATCACATAGGGCCGCTTCTCGCCCGCGCCGATCGCCATGATCATCCCCTGCGGCGGGTTGATGACCGCGTCGAACTGCTTGATCCCGTACATGCCCATGTTGCTGATGGAGGCGGTGCCGCCCTGATATTCCTCGGGCTGCAGTTTGCCCTCTTTCGCGCGTGCAGCGAGGTCCTTCATCTCCGTCGCGATCGCGGACACAGTCTTGCCGTCGGCATTGGCGACGATTGGCGTAATCAGCCCGCCCGGGATCGACACCGCGACCGAGATGTCGGCGCGGCTGTACTTGATCAGGTTGTCGCCCGCGAAGCTGACGTTGCACTCCGGCACCTCTATCAGGGCAGCGGCGAGCGCCTTGATCAGGAGGTCGTTGACCGAAAGCTTGACCCCACGGCTCTCCAGCCCCGCGTTGAGTTCGCTGCGCAGCTTCAGGAGCGCGTCGAGCTGGATATCGACGGTGAGGTAGATGTGCGGGATGGTCTGCTTCGCCTCGGTGAGGCGGCGCGCGATCGTCTTGCGCATGTTGGAGAGCTTGACGACCTCGTGCGGGGTCTCGCCCGGCTCGACCGGAGCCGCGGCGGGCGCGGCTTTTGGAGCTGCCGCTTTCGCCGGAGCCGCTTCGAGGTCGGCCTTTACCACTCGTCCACCGGGGCCGCTGCCCTGGATCGACGAGAGGTCCACGCCTTTCTCCTCCGCGATCCGGCGAGCCAGAGGCGACGCCTTGACCCGATCGCCCTTCGGCGCACTTGGCTGCGCTTCGGTCTTTTGCGCGGGCGGCGGGGCGGGGGAGGGCGCTTCGGCCTTCTGGGCTTCGTCCTTCTTCGGCTCGGCTTCCGGCTCCTTCTTCGGAGCCTCGGCCTTTGGCGCTTCCGTAGCGGCCGCTTTCACGTCCTCGCCTTCGCCCGCGAGAATCGCGATCGGCTGCCCGACCTTCACCCCGTCCGTGCCTTCGGCGACCAGGATTTTCGCGATCTTGCCCTCGTCGACGGCCTCGAACTCCATCGTCGCCTTGTCGGTTTCGATCTCGGCCAGGATGTCGCCGCTTGCGACCTCGTCGCCCTCTTTGACCAGCCATTTGGCGAGCGTGCCTTCTTCCATCGTCGGGGAGAGGGCGGGCATCTTGAGCTCGATGGGCATGATGGTCCTTTTACGCGCAGGCAGCGGCACAAAGCCAATGCGGCGGTCGGGGTCAAGTGCGCGACTGACCGCGTTCAAGCGCTTGCGCTTGCCGCAGGTTTAACGCAGCGTCGGCAGCATGGCAGGGGGAAATCGCCAGCAGCGGACCTATCTGGTCGTTATCGACGATAGCGCGGAGGCGCGCGTCGCCCTCCGTTTCGCCGCTCGCCGGGCCGCCAAGACCAAGGGCAATGTCGAGGTTCTCGCGGTCGCAAGCCCACAGGATTTCGTCCAGTGGGGCGGAGTCCAGGCGGCGATCGAGGAGGAGCAGAAGCTGCGAATCGAAGGAGTCGTCAGCGGCGCCGTCGGCGAGATTTTCGACGAGGCGGGGATCAAGCCCGCCATCGTGCTCCGCCAGGGGGACGCGGTGAAGGTCGTCCGCGAATATCTGGTCAACCGCGAGGACATCGCCGCCCTGGTGCTCGGAGCTGCGCCGGCGGGCGACCCGGGTCCGCTGGTCGCCCACTTCACCGGCAAGGACGCCGGCAAGCTCCCGTGCCCGGTGATGATCATCCCCGGCTCGCTCAGCGACGAGAGGCTCGAACAGCTCAGCTAGTTGCCGCTGCACCGCCGCGCCGCTAACCGCGCTCAACGATGAGCGAATTGCCGAAAACCTTCGATCCCGCAGCGATCGAGAAGCGCTGGTACGACCATTGGGAGTCGAACGGGCTGTTCCGGCCCGATCGCGCGGACGCGGAGCCGTGGACGATCGTGATGCCTCCGCCGAACGTCACAGGCTCGCTGCATATCGGCCACGCCCTCGACAACACGCTGCAGGACGTCCTGACCCGCCGTGAGCGGATGCTCGGAAAAGATGCCCTGTGGGTCGTCGGTACCGACCATGCGGGGATCGCCACGCAGATGGTGGTCGAGCGCAACCTCGCCAGCCAGGGCATATCGCGGGCGGAGATCGGCCGCGAGGCCTTCCTCGAGCACGTCTGGGAATGGAAAGCGCAGTCCGGCGGCGCCATCACCCGCCAGCTCCGCCGCCTCGGCGCGTCGTGCGACTGGTCGAACGAACGCTTCACGATGGACGAGAGCTACCAGCGGGCGGTCATTCACACCTTCGTCGAGCTCCACAAGCGCGGGCTGATCTACCGCGACAAGCGCCTGGTGAACTGGGACCCCAAGTTCCAGAGCGCGATCAGCGACCTCGAGGTCGAAACGAAAGAGGTCCATGGCAAGTTCTGGACGCTTCGTTACCCGCTGGAGGATGGAAGCGGCGCCATAGAGGTCGCGACGACCCGGCCCGAGACGATGCTCGCCGACATGGCCGTCGCGGTTCACCCGGACGACGAGCGCTACGCCCAAATGGTCGGGAAGAAGCTCAAGCACCCGATCACCGGCCGCCTCATCCCGATCATCACGGACGAGCATGCCGACCCGGAGCTCGGCTCGGGCGCAGTCAAGATCACGCCGGGCCACGATTTCAACGACTTCGAAGTCGGAAAGCGCGCCGGCTTCGCGCCGGCCGAAATGCTCAACATGTTCGATTCGCAGGCATCCGTCGTTCAGACTCAGGACGGGCTGATCCCGCAGGACTTGCTCGGCCTATCGCGCGAGGAAGCAAGGCTGCGCGTGGTCGAGCTTTTGGAGTCCGAACGCGCGCTGATCTCCGTCGAGGACCGAGTGATCCCAACGCCCTTCGGCGACCGCTCGGGCGTCGTGATCGAGCCGTGGCTCACCGACCAATGGTATGTCGACGCCAAGAAGCTCGCCGGCCCCGCGATTGAAGCCGTCCGCTCGGGCAAGATCCGCGTCGTGCCCGAGACGTGGAAGAAGACCTGGTTC
>DATAKH010000051.1:0-13474 GCA_036261735.1 Sphingomicrobium sp. | reverse complement strand
TCCCGAACCCGCTAAGGTCCTTCTTGGTCGTGTAGCCGTAGAGGCTAAGCCCAAGGAAGCCGACCGCGACCGCGAAAAACGTCTGCGCAATCGACGTGCCGGTGAAGACCAGGAAGATCGACGACATCGACAGGCCCATCGCCACCGCGAACGCCCAGAACAGCGCCTGCAGGGTGCCGGTGCTCATCCGGTTGAGGCCGAAACTCATCGCCATCACGAAGCCGAGCGGCGCCAGGATGATCAGCCAGCGGAGCGGGGTCGTCAGCACCTGTGCGGCAAGACCGGAGTTGGCGAAGAGAAGCGCGACGATGCCCGTCAGCAGCACGCCCGACGCCATATAGTTGTAGACCGACAGCATGTAGGACCGAAGGCCCGCATCGCGGGCGGCGCGCGGAACGCCTACCGTTGCGGCATTCACGCCCTCACTTGTCGCGGACGTGGTGCGCGGGTCGAACTGGTTCTGCATTTCATCTCCTTACGCGAGGGTCGCTTGGCCCTTCACATGTGAAAGATATCGTCGTTTCAAGGACGCCTTTCAAGGAAAACCGGACACGGCGGCGCAAAGCCGGGACGCGGAATCGCTGCGGGGAAGCAGCTTTTCAGCAAATCCTCACCCCGACCTCATTCCGCTCATGCAGGAATGGCGCAGGGTTGCGGCCTCGAAACCACCAAAAAGGGCCATAGATGACCATGACCAACCATTTCCTCACCGCTCTCGCGGCGGCCGTGGTATCGCTCGCCGTCGTGCCGGCAAGCGCCCTCGCCCAGACTTCGGAGGTCGTTATGGCCGATGTCGCCCGTCAGGCCGACGTCCTGCTCAAGTCGTCCTATCCGGCCGATGGCCCGGGCTCCGCCTTGATCGTCGCGCGCGGCGGGGAGGTAATCTACGCAGGCGCTCAGGGACTTGCCGATATCGAGACCCGCCGGCCGATCACTGCCGACACTCCGTTCCTGCTCGGCTCGATCACCAAGCAATTCACTGCCGCGGTCGTCCTCCAGCTGGTCGCCGAGGGGAAGATGTCGCTCGACGACCCGCTGTCGCGCTTCTTTCCCGATTGGCCGGCGCCGACTTCCGGAGCGACGGTTCGCCAGTTCCTCAACCACACGTCCGGCCTCCAGGATTTCAGCAAGGTCCCGGGATGGATCGCGGCCAACCGCGACAAGGACTGGACCACCGAGCAACTGCTGGACCTGTTCCGCAAGCTGCCCGCCAAGTCGGAGCCTGGAACGCAGTGGGAGTATAATAACGGCGGCTATGTGATGCTCGGCGCGATCGTCGAGAAGATGACGGGAAAGCCCTGGCACGAGGTGATCGCGGAGCGCATTGCCCGGCCGCTCGGATTGACCACGCTCGATTATGCGGACGCGGATCAAATGCCGAAGCTGCCGGTCGGATATTCCGACGAGGACGGACGGCCCGTCGCGGTGCGGCGCCCGCAGATGAGCATCGCCCATGCCGCCGGCGGCATCGCTGCAAGCGTGACCGACATAGCGAAATGGGCCGACGCGCTCCACAACGGGCGCGTCGTGAGGCCGGACCTGTACCGCGAGATGACGTCACCGGCTCGCCTCGCCGACGGCTCGACCGAGCCTTACGGCTTCGGACTCCGGCTCCAGAAGGTGCGCGGTCGCCAGGCGCTTGTGCACGGCGGCTCGGGCGCCGGGCTCGACACCGACAGCATCTATATCCCCGCCGAAAAGCTGTTCGTCGCGGTTTTCGCCA
This sequence comes from Sphingomicrobium sp., assembly GCA_036261735.1. Lineage (GTDB taxonomy): Bacteria > Pseudomonadota > Alphaproteobacteria > Sphingomonadales > Sphingomonadaceae > Sphingomicrobium. The sequence continues at coordinate 11,751 of DATAKH010000051.1, read as the reverse complement.
ACAGCGACGATCCGGCAACCGACCCTAGCCTCCTCACCCGCCGCCTTTCCGCGCTCGCGCTCGGCCAGCCGATCCCGACCTTCACGCCCGCAAAGGTGGAAATGCCCGCCGTCGAGCCCTTGTTCGGCGCCTATGCCCCCGACAGCGGACCGCCCTTCCTGTTCTCCGCAGAGGACGGCAAGCTCTACATGTCGCGCGGAGGGAGCCGGATGGAGGCCTTCGCAGCCGGTGGCGACCGCTTCTTCTTCGGCCCCGACAGGCTGTTGTGGGTGAGCTTCGTCCGCAAGCCGGACGGAGCGCATGTGATGGAGCTTCACGAGCCCGACAGCGTCGAGCCCGAGACCGCGGTGCGGACCGGGCCGGTCCCGCCGCAGCTGGCGCTGCCGGAGGCGGTGCTGGAGAGCTATGCCGGCATCTACAAGACGGAAACGGTCACCGTGACGGTCGCTGTCTCCGAAGACGGCAAGCTGACCGTTACCCCACCGGACGGCGAGGCAATGGTGCTGCGGCCCACCAGCCAGACCGAGTTCCGGATCGACGGGACCCCGATGCGGGTCGTCTTCCACCCTGAAAACGGAGTCGTGAACCGCTTCACCATGTACCGCGGGGCGCGCGAGCTTCACGGAGTCCGGCAATAGCCGGGCGAGCGGCGGCCCCCTTCTCCCCTCCGGAGCCGCCGCCCTTGCCGCTCAGCGAAGCTGCGCGGCAATTCCGCTGGCGGTCTCGCGAAGTCCGGCCAGCCGCTTGGCCGACGCGGCATCCGCGGTAGCCACGCCAAGCCCGCCTGCGAGCGCCTCGATCCGCGCAGCGAGGCCGCCGTTTTTCGTCCGCCCGTCGATCACGCTCCTCGCCTCCCCGAGCGCCTGGCGAAGCTCGGCCGTTGCTGCCGGGGCGACCGCACGGCTCCGCTCGAGCTGGTCGAGATAGGCCAGGGCGACGATCGGGTGGGCGGGCCACCTTACCGGGAACTGCTGCTGCGGGTTGAAGCGCCCGCCATAGTCGGCGAGCGACGCGGCTGCGATCTCGTTCTCGGTCATGCTCGCGCTCGGCTCCAGCGCGAAGACGTCGAGCCCACGAGCGATTTCGGTTCCGTAGATCCGCCCCTTGTACCAGTAGGACGACCAGTAGCCGCCCATCACCATTTCCTTGGCATTGACCGGCCCGCGGTCGAAATAGGCGATCTCGACCGGGTTGGCGCTGTCGGTGAAGTCGATCACCGAGAGGCCGCCCTGGTACCAGGCCTGGACGAAGATATCGCGCCCCGGCACCGGGATGATCGAGCCATTGTGGGCGACGCAATTCTCCTGCTCGCTCTGAACCGCCGGAAGCTTGTAGTGGCTTCGATACTGAAGCTTGCCGCCGACGATGTCGTAAAAGGCGTCGGCGCCCCAGTTGCGCGGGTCCTGGACCCTGCAGCGGGGCCGCCCTCCGCCGCCCCACTCGTCGGTAAAGATGACCTTGGTGCCGTCGTTGTTGAACGTCGCCGAGTGCCAGTAGGAAAATCCGGGGTCGTTCACCGCGTCGATGCGGACCGGCTGGCGCGGGTTCGAAATGTCGAAGATGATCCCGTTGCCCGAGCAGGCGCCCGCGGCCAGCGAGCGTGCCGGGAAGACGGTGATGTCGTGGCACTGGTCGGTTCGGCTGGTTTCCTGGGTCCCCTCGCCGTGGCCGCCGCCGCGCCACAGGCCGGCGAGATTGCCGGTCGCCGGATCCGCGAACACCGCTGGGCTGTCGACGATCCGCGCCGCAGCCGGGTTGGCGACAGGGATTTCGACGACATCGATCCGGAACAGCGACGTGCGGATGTCGGCGACTTCGCCGACACAACCGGGCAGCTCCTCGCCCTTGCGGACGCCGGCCGTCCCCGAAACGTAGACGATGATGTTCCCGTCCTCGCCGGGGCCCGACACCACCGAATGGGTGTGCGACCCGCGGCAGGTCTGCACCTGGCCGACCTGGACCGGGCGCGTCACGTCGCTGATGTCGAAAATCCGGATGCCACGGAAACGCTCCTGGCTGACATCGGCCTGGACGCCCTGGCGGCCGCAATCGACCCGGCCGCGGGTCTGCTCGACCGACATGATCAGGATGTTGCCGACGATCGACAGGTCGCCCTGCCCGCCCGGGCAGATGACCGAGCTGACCAGCTGCGGAGCCCCGCCGGCGCCGAGCCGGTAGAGGTTGAAGCCGTGATAATTGCCGGCCGCGAGCAGGTCGCCCGAAAAGGCCATGTCGGTATTGGCGAAGCTGAGCAGCGGCGAGCGGTCGTCGGAATCCTTGTCGTCGTCCTTGTCCGCGCCCTTCTTCTTCTCGTTCAGCAGGCTGAGCGGAAGCCCCGCCGGGTTGGCGGGGTCGAAGAAGCCGGTCGGCTTCGGCAGCGACGCCACCAGCTTGAGGTTGCTGATTGCCTGGCCGGCATCGCGGAACCCGGCCTTGAGGCTAGAGCGCGGGTCGTCGACAAGCCCGACAAGGAGCTCGTTCATCCGCCGGATCTCGGCCTTCTGCTCGTTGATGACCGAGTTGACGAACTCGTAGAGGATCGGGTCGTAGGCGGAGCCGGAGCGCTTGAGCAAATCCTCCGCCATCGTGATCGCGCCCTGGTGGTGGGCGATCATCAGCTGCAGGAACAGCCGGTCGAACGCGGGCCCCTTCGCGGCGGCGAGCTCCGCCATTTGCGCTGGCGTCGCCATTCCCGCCATCCCGATTCCGCTGGACATCGCCGCCATCGCCGGAAGCGCGTGCATCGCATGCTCGCCGCCGGGCAGTTGCACTGCCTGACCGCGCTCGGTCAGCCACTTGCGCATGAAGGCGATCTCATCGTCCTGCGAAGCGTCGATCCGGCGGGCAGCGTCGACCAGCGCCTTGCGGTTGGTTCGGTCCTTGACCAGCGCCGCCATGTCGACGGCCTGCTGGTGGTGCAGGATCATGGCCTGCATGAATCGAACGTCGTCGGCGGAAAAGCTGGTGTTGGCAATCTGAACCGCCTGCTCGGGGGTCAGGACCCGTGGAGCCTGCCCCGGCGCGCCCGGCTGCAGGATCGGCACGCTTTGTGCCATCGCGCCGCCAGCGGCCATCGTCAGGCCGGCCAGTGCGGACGTGCGAATCAAGGCCGCGACAATCGAGCACCGTTTCGAAATCATTATGCCATTCTCCCCAATGAGGCGGGGAGGCCTATCACAGCATGTACCCCATGGGGAGCCGCGGTTTATTATCGCTGGAATGCACCGGCTATTCGTCGCAATCCGCCCGCCTGAGCCCATTCGCGACCTCCTCATCGACGCGATGGACGAAGGCCCGGAGCTACGCTGGGTCGGCGACGACAACCTCCACCTGACCCTGCGTTTCATCGGCGAGGTCGAGCGGCCGATGGCGGACGACATCGCCGGCTCGCTGGCAAGCGTCCGCTCGCCTGAGTTCGAGCTTCGGCTGAACGGCGTCGGCCGCTTCGACCGCCGCGGCGGCGGCGCGGTCTGGGCCGGGGTCGAGCCGCGCGCGCCAGTCGTCGAGCTTGCCGCGCGGATCGAGCGCTCGCTCGTCCGCACCGGCCTGAAGCCCGAGCGGCGCGCCTTTCACCCGCACATTACCCTCGCCCGCTACAGGCGCGGCGACGGCGACGCCGCCCGCGGCTTCGAGCGCAAGCGCGCCGACCTGTCGTCACCGCCGTTCGCGGTCGACCGCTTCATGCTGTTCGAAAGTCACCTCTCCCGGCACGGCGCCCACTATGTGGAAGTGGCGAGCTACGCCCTCAGCGCCCCGCCTCCTCGAGAGTGACGCACTTTCCGGCTTCGAAATTGAATCCGGGGGCGCACATCGAGCTGCTGGTGGCGGTCTGGTTGCACAGGCCCGACACCTGGTTGCAGGTGTAGCGCTCGCACTTCTGCTCGGCACCGGCCGTGTTTCGCGACGTGTACTTGTCCGAGCAATAAGCGCGCACGAGCGAGCCGCCGGGCTTGGTCATCTCGTCGATCCTGGCCAGCGCTTCCTTGAGCTTCTGGTTGGCGGCGCGCTTTTCCTTGGTGAGCTGCGAAATTCTCGCCCGAGCCTCCTCGATCGTCATCGTCTTCTTGGTCAGGTCATTATTTTCTTCGGCGGCCACCTCGGGCACCTTGACGACCGGAGCCGTTCGGACCGGTTCGATTTTCTGGACCGGGACCATGACCTGCGCGAGCGCAGGAGTAACGATAAGCAACGCCAGCAAAGCCAGCCACCATTTACGCGCCATGATTCGCTCCCCTGTTGGAGCGGTGAATGTATGCTCCGGCCGCAACCGCGGCGATTCCTTTTTTGAGTCCCTCTCATTCAATGCCGGTTTAAAGAAAATGCGCGGCCGACGATGCCGGGCCGCGCATTCCCTTCACCTGCCGGACGGGCCGGCAAGGCTCACCAGATTCGGACGCGCTGATCGGGCGCGATGTAGAATTTCGAGTCCGCCCCGATGCCGAACGCTGCGTACCAGGCGTCGAGATTCCGCAAGGGCCCGATGATCCTGTAGCGCGCCGGGCTGTGCGGGTCGGACGCGACCTGGGTCTTGATCGAATCGTCCCGCTGCTTGCTTCGCCAGGCCTGGGCGAAGGCGAGGAAAAAGCGCTGGTCGCCGGTCAGGCCGTCGACCACCGGCGCTTGCCTGCCGCCCAGTGACATCTTGTAAGCGTCGTAGGCGACCTCCAACCCCGACATGTCGCCGATGTTCTCGCCCATCGTGAACTCGCCGTTGATGAAGACTCCCGGAGCCGCTTCATAGGCCGAATATTGCTTGCCGAGCGCATCGGTCAGGGCGGTGTAGCGGGCGGCGTCTTCCTTGGTCCACCAGTCGCGCACGGCGCCGGTCGCATCGATCTTGCGGCCCTTGTCGTCGAAGCCGTGCATGATCTCGTGGCCGATGACAGCGCCGATCGCGCCGTAATTTACCGCGGGGTCCGCCTTGGGGTCGAAATAGGGCGCCTGCAGGATTCCAGCCGGGAAGACGATCTTGTTCTCCAGACCGGCATTGTACGCATTCACCGTAGCCGGGCTCATCCCCCATTTCTTCTTGTCGACCGGCTTCCCGAGGTCGGCGAGGTCGTAGGCGTGGTCGAAGGCGATGCTTCGCTTGATGTTGCCGTAGAGGTCGTCCGCCTTGAGCTCGAGCTTCGAATAGTCGCGGAATTTCTCCGGATAGCCGACCATCACCTGCATCTTGTCGAGCTTTTCGAGAGCGGCCGCCTTGGTCGGCGGGCCCATCCAGCCGTTCCCCTTGATCCGCACCGCGGCCGCCTTCTTCAGGTTGGCGACCAGCTCTTCCATCATCGCCTTCGACGATGCCGGGAAAAAGCGTTCGACATAGGTCTGGCCGAGAAGCTCGCCGAGGCGCGCGTCGACCTGGTCGATTCCGCGCCGCCAACGGGGCCGAAGCTCCTTAACGCCGCTCAGCGTCTTGCTGTACTCGAACTTGCTGTCGACGAACCGCTTGGACAGATAGTTCGCCGCCTGGTCGACGGTGTTGAACCGTTCCCACGCCTTCAGGGTTTCGAGCGGGGTCTTCTCGTACAGCGCCGCAAGCGCCTTCACCGCCGTGTTGTCGCTGACGATGATCTGCGGGACGATTCCCGCCACGTTTGCTGCCTGGAGGTAGGACGTCCAGTCGATCCCGGGCGCATAGGCCTTCAGCTCAGCCTCGGTCATCGGGTTGTTGAGCTTCTTGATGTCGCGGCGGTCGGTCTTGTCCCACGACAGCTTCGCGATTTCGGTCTCGAAGGCGAGGATCGAATCCGCTGCTGCGGCGGAATCGGGAGTCCCGACCATTGCCAGGGTCCGCCCGATGTAGGCGCGATAGGCCTCTCGCTCCTTCTTGAACTTGTCGAGCAGGTAATAGTCGCGGTCGGGAAGGCCGAGCCCGCTGGTCCCGACGAACAAGGTATTCACGGTCGGATTGTTGAGATCGGGGACCACGCCCAATGCGAACAGGGTCGAGCCGAAATCGGAGAGGGTCGCCGCCATGTGCCGCGTGAACTCGGCCTTGGTGCGGATCGCCGCGACCCGGTCGAGATCCGCCTGGAGCGGCTTGGAATCGAGCTGCTCAAGCCGAGCCTCGTCCATCCAGCTGCCGTAAAGCGCGCCGAGCTGGCTGTCCTTCGGAGCGCTCATGATGATGCTTCGCAGCCGCTCCTGGTTGCGGTTGTAAGTGTCGTAGCCGACGCCTGCCGAGCCCTGGTCGGCGGGGATTTCCGTCGCGTCGAGCCACTTGCCGAGCGCGTAGCGCTGGAAATCGTCCCCCGGCTTCACCGACAGGTCGCGGGTGTCGAGATCGACCCCCCATGTGCCGAAACGCACGGTTTCGGGCGCGGTCGCCGCAGGTGCACTGGTCTGGGCGGCGGCCGGAATTGCAGCAAGCGCGCTGCAGGCGAGAAGCAAAGCGCAAAGGCGCGACTTGGAAACAAGCATCGAATCCCCCGGGAAATGGTTGAATTCGAACGGCTACGCCCGCCACAAAAAGCGAGCGAGTCCCGTTCAACGAGCGGCACTTCCAAGTCTGCGAACGGGTGGACCGGCCCGAACGCCGGCCACCACCAACTAAAGTAATCTTGACGGTTGCCGCGATTGGTCGTCCATTCCTCGCGGCCGAGTCTGGGGGAGCGATCGCTCTCCGGGGGGCATGGCTATGGGGTCTTCTGCCAAGTCGATCGTCCTGTTTTCCGACGGAACGGGAAACAGCAGCGCAAAACTCTTCAAAACCAATGTTTGGCGAATGTACGAGGCGGTCGACCTTGGGCCGAGCCCGGCCGGCGATCGCAACCAGATTTCCTTTTACGATGACGGCGTCGGGACCTCCGGTTTTAAAGCCCTGGCGGCGCTTGGAGGTGCTTTCGGCTGGGGGCTCAAGCGCAATGTCCTGGAGCTCTACCGCTATGCCTGCCGCAACTATCGCGATGGCGACAGCATTTACGCGTTCGGCTTCAGCCGAGGCGCCTTCACCATCCGGCTTGTGGTCGAATTCATTGCCTCGCAGGGCCTGGTCAAGTCGGACGACGAGAGCGACCTCGATCACAAAAGCCGCCGCGCCTATCGCGTGTTTCGCTCGCAGTTCACGCCACGCAAGCTGCAGTGGCCGACCATTGCCCTAAGGCGGCTGCGCGACAAATGGGCCGACCGCCGCGACAGGCGCAAGGGCATTACGCCCTACAACCGCGAGGAGAACCGCCATCCCAGGATCCGGTTCGTCGGAGTTTGGGACACCGTCGCTGCCTATGGGGGACCGATTTCTGAAATCACTCGGGCGATCGACAATTGGATCTATTCCCTCAGCATGCCCGATTACGAGCTCAACGAGCGGGTAGAGTGCGCGCGCCACGCACTCTCGATAGACGACCAGCGTGACGCGTTCCTTCCGCTGCTTTGGGACGAGCATGCCGAGGCCCGCCGGGCCGCCGAAGCGAAAAGGGCGAAAGAGGCTGCGCGTTCCGCTGCGGAAGCCGCCGGGAAAGGCGGCCGGGAAAAGGAGCGCGAGCGGCTGCTCGCCGAAGCCCGGAACCAGGCCAGGATCGAGAAGCGCTATCGAACCCGGCTCGAGCAGGTGTGGTTCACCGGCATGCACGCCGATGTCGGTGGGGGCTATCCGGACGAAAGCCTGAGCTATGTTTCTTTGCTGTGGATGATGGAGGAAGCGGAGAATGCCGGGCTGCGCACTCTCGCCGCGATCAAGGACCGCTACTTCGCACTCGCCAATTGCTACGGGCCGATGCACGACAGCCGCGCCGGCATTGCCGCTTATTACCGCTACCAGCCGCGTAAGATCGCGTCTTGGGTCCATCCGCCCGACCCGCGCTATTTGCAGCTTCGCTATCCGGACGTCCGCCACGCCGGAAAGGAGCATGGCCTGCTGTGCAACGTCCGGGTGCACGAAAGCGTAATTGCCAGGATCAATAGCGGGACCGTGCGCTACGCGCCCATTTCGCTTCCCGCCAAGTTCGACGTCATTCCGCCGCAGCTCAAGGGTGAAGCGATCGAGCAGGCGACAAGCGCCAATGCGGCCAAGTCCAATATTACCCAGACCGCGGAGTCGAAGCCGCTCGTTTCATCGACCGTTCGCCGTCGCATCGATCGGGGGAATAGCGAACGCGCCGACTGTCACGAAAATCTATGGGACTTCGTTTGGGGCCGCCGTGCCGTTTATTTCGCGACGATCGCAGTAACTTTGCTCCTGGTCGTCCTGCCGTTCTGGAATCCCATCAGTTTCGTCGACAGGGCCTGCTCCGACTCCCGCTGCGTGATGCCCAGCCTGATCAGGTCGATGGACAAGGTCGCCCCCGGCTTCACGACGCCATGGATTCGTGGCTTCGCACAATTCCCATTCAGCGCGATCCTTCTGATAATCGCGATCTTCGTCCTGCTCAGATGGGGCAGATCGATCGAGCGCCGGCTGAGCGACAAATCCTATCACCTGTGGCGCGGGCTGCTGGAAGGGCAAGCCGCCAGCGACGAACAGTGCAGGAAAACGCCGCTTCGCAGATTTCGCGAGAGCAAGGGCAATCAGGGGACGATCTGGGCGCTGAAGTGGTACGTCCTGCCCGCCGCCTTCGGGCTACTCATGCTGTCGGTCATTCTCTACATCCCGCTCGTCGCGCTGGCCCAGGCCTCAATCCAGTATGAGGAGGCCAGCCATTACTTTTGCGCGCCCGAAAAGCCGTCGGCGCTCACTCCGCTGACGAAGACCGAACTGACGTTCGACACCTCGAAACTTTGCCAGGCGACCGCAAAGGTCGTCGAGAAGGGCACGATGTACGATGTCGTGTTCCAGCTTCCGCTCGACCCCAACGGCGAACCGCTGCCGTGGTGGGACGCCGATGTCGCGTCCGCTCCCGACGCGCTGACCCGAGTGCGGGCGAAAAGCTTTGGCCAGGTCCTCGGAATGCCGATGCGCCGAGTCATCGAAGCCAGCTACCTGCAGCCGCTCGCTCAAATCACTACGGTCGGGGCGCAAGCAGAAGCGAAGCGCGGCTGGCTGCCCGACTGGCTCCGCTCGCGCCTCCCCCATTTGAGCAGGGTCTACGTCTCGCGACTGGAACTGGAACGGGACCCGGTCTGGCCCGAGCTCTACAGGGCCCGCTTCCGGGCCGAGCGCGACGGCAGCCTTCATTTGTTCGCCAACGATGCGCAATTGCCGTTCGGATATGGCCGCGGCCTCTATGCAAATAACTGCGGCGTTGCGCAGGTCACGATCACCAAGATCCTGCCGCCGCCGCGAGGCCAGCCTCGCTCACGGACATCGTGGCGCGCACGGCGCCAGTTGCTGGCCAGGGAGCCAGGCGCGCCCGTCGAAATTCCCGAGTGCGCCAGGCCCAGGCTGAAGGCGTTGGCCACCGGCGCCTTGCGCACGCAGCACTAGACGCAACCGGCGCGCCTCAATCGCCGCGCGGGTCACCGGGCAGGTGATGGCCGGTGACCAGCTTGTACGCGTTGGACGTTTTCTCGCCCGCCCAGCCGTCGTCCTTCACGAAAACACCGGGATAAGTCGTCAGCCATCGCTGCAACCGTTCCGCGTGGCCGATCTTCACCTCATTTATGGGTTTCGACTTCATGTAGGAGACAACGAGGGGGCCGGAGGCGGGTGAAGGAGTCGCCTGGTCGCTGAACGCGGACTCCCCTTTTTCTGCAAGCCGGCGAAGAAGAACGGCGGTGCCCGGCTGCTTGGACACGACTGAATTCGAAAAGACCCCGTCGGCCTTGTACTTTCCCGAGCTGTAGTGGTCCGAATAGGACCACAGGTAGGGCGTCAGCACCGACGGATGGTAAAGCCTGTAGCCGGCGCCATTATAGCATTCGAGCTTGTACAATGTCCCCGCCACCGACCAGTCGCTCCATTGCGGCAGCCGATCGATTCCAAGCGCATCTTTGGCGCTTTCTTCCCAGGTCCACGGCCCCGTCCCACGCGGGCGGCCCTTGGGCACATGAATCGTGCACGCACCAAGCGGATCGCCGTTGTGCAGGTGGCGGTCAAAACGCTGTCCGCATTCGAGCTCGTGGAGGACGGCGATCACCGTCCACGGCACGTTGGTCGTCCTGGAAACCGCCTGATAGCGCCCCTTGTTGGCTATCATCTTGGCGACCGCCGCATCGATTTGCGCCTGGTACTGCGGGCGCACCGCGCAGCTCGTGAACAGGCGGTCATATTCGTCGCGGAGTCCTGCGGTGAGAGATAGCGTTGCCATGTCGTTCCCTTTCGAGAAAGATTCGGCGCCCAAAGGAACTCACAGCCGGGAAAAGGCGTCAAGCCAACCTTCGATAGGGTGCGTCACGCTCGAAATCCGCGGCAGCAGCCCCCATATCCGGCAATGCCGCGTTGACCGGGGAAAGGTGCGCGCGTAACTTCAGAACATAACCGGAACGAAGACCCCAATGCTGACCCATATTTCCGTCCGCGGCGCTCGCGAGCACAATTTGAAGGGGATCGACGTTGAGATTCCGCGCGAGAGCCTGACGGTCATCACCGGACTGTCGGGATCGGGGAAGTCCAGCCTCGCCTTCGACACCATCTATGCGGAAGGCCAGCGCCGCTACGTGGAGTCCTTAAGCGCCTACGCGCGCCAGTTCCTGGAGATGATGCAGAAGCCGGACGTCGAGCATATCGACGGCCTGTCGCCGGCGATCTCGATCGAGCAGAAGACGACGAGCAAGAACCCGCGATCGACAGTCGCCACCGTCACAGAGATCTACGATTACATGCGCCTCCTGTGGGCGCGGGTCGGCGTGCCCTACTCGCCTGCGACCGGCCTCCCGATCGAGGCGCAGCAGGTCAGCCAGATGGTCGACCGGACGATGCAGCTCCCGGAGGGCTCGCGGCATTACCTGCTCAGCCCCGTCGTGCGCGGCCGCAAGGGAGAGTACCGCAAGGAGCTCGCCGAGTGGCAGAAGGCGGGCTTCACGCGCGTGCGCATTGACGGCGTATTCTACGACATCGAGGACGCGCCCGCGCTCGACAAGAAATACAAGCACGACATCGAGCTGGTCGTCGACCGGATCGTCATCCGCGAAGGAATCGAGGCGCGCCTTGCCGACAGCTTCGAGACGGCGCTCAAGCTCGCCGAAGGCCTCGCCTATCTCGACCCCGCCGACCCGCCCGCCGAAAGCGAGTCCAAGGGCGGGATGAAGCTCGACTTCGGAGTCCCCGGCCGAATCCTTTTCAGCCAGAAGTTCGCCTGCCCGGTGTCCGGTTTCACCATCGCCGAGATCGAGCCGCGCCTGTTCTCGTTCAACGCGCCGCAGGGCGCCTGCCCGGCTTGCGACGGCCTGGGCGAGAAGCTGGTGTTCGACGAGGACCTTGTCGTTCCCAATCACGCGCTCACCATCGCCAAGGGCGCGGTCGCCCCCTGGGCGAAGTCGCAGCCGCCCTCGCCTTACTACATGCAGGTGCTGGGCAGCCTCGCCCGCGCCTACGATTTCGAGCTCAACGTCCCTTGGCGCGATCTCCCGGAGGAAGCCCAGCGCGTGATCCTCTACGGCACCGAAGGCCGCCCCGTCGTCCTTCGCTTCATGGACGGCCGCAAGAGCTACGAGGTCAAGAAGCCGTTCGAGGGCGTCCTCGCCAACCTCCAGCGCCGCTTCAACCAGACCGAGAGCGCGTGGATGCGCGAGGAGCTATCGCGCTACCAGGGCAGCCGACCGTGCGAGGTGTGCGAAGGCGCCCGCCTCAAGCCCGAAGCGCTATCGGTGAAGATCGCCGGCGAGCATATCTCGGGCGCGTCGCAGCGCAGCGTTGCCGACGCCCGCGACTGGTTC
>DATAKH010000048.1:0-1990 GCA_036261735.1 Sphingomicrobium sp. | reverse complement strand
ATCCAGGGCGACATGGTCCATCCTTTCCTGAAACGCCGCTCCGGAAAGGAGCCGGTCACCTTCCCCTGCCCCGATCCCGAGCATGGCGACCCGGACGAGCTGGAAAAAATTCTCGGCCGGACTCTTGGTGTCCCGATTTTCCAGGAGCAGGCGATGAAGGTCGCCATCGACGCGGCGCGGTTCAGTGCCGGCGAGGCGAACCAGCTGAGGAAGGCGATGGCGACCTTCCGCTCCAAGGGAAATATCGAGCTCCTCCAGGACAAGATGGTCGGACGGATGGTCGAACGCGGCTACGACCCAGCCTTCGCCCAGCGCTGCTTCGACCAGATCAAGGGCTTCGGCGAATATGGTTTTCCGGAGAGCCACGCGGCGAGTTTCGCGCACCTGGTCTATGTGTCGAGCTGGCTCAGGTGGAAATATCCGGCGGCCTTCGCGGCGGCACTTCTGAACTCGCAGCCGATGGGATTTTACGCGCCCGCGCAGATCGTCCGCGATGCGAAGGAGCATGGGGTCGAGGTTCGCGAGGTGGACGTGAACCACAGCGACTGGGACTGCACGCTTGAGAACGGAGCGCTGCGGCTCGGCCTTCGCCAGGTCGACGGATTGCATCGCGAGGCGGCGGATCGGGTGGTTGCGGGTCGGCCTTATGCCTCGGTCGAAGAGCTCCAATCGCGCGGGCGCGTGCCGGTGCATGCGATCCAGCGGCTCGCCGGCGCCGACGCGTTCCGCTCGATGGGCCTCGATCGCCGCGCCGCTTTGTGGGACTCACGCGCGCTCCGCCAAGCACCCGACCTGCCCTTGTTCGCCTTCGCTGACGAGTGCGACGAAGGCGACGAATCAGCACCCGCCGAGCTTCCGGCGATGCCGCTCGCCGAGCATGTGATCAGCGATTACCAGACGGTTCGGCTGAGCCTGAAAGCGCATCCGATGCACTTCCTGCGCGCGCATTATTCCAGCCAAGGCTTCATCACCGCCGAACAGCTGAAATCGATCAAGGACGGCAAGCGCCTGTCGATCGCGGGAGTCGTCCTTATCCGGCAACGGCCCGGGACGTCGAAAGGCGTGGTGTTCATCACCATCGAGGACGAGACGGGCGTCGCCAACCTGGTCGTCTGGCCGAAGGTATTCGAGCGCCAGCGCAAGATCGTGATGGGCGCGCGGCTGATGGCGGTTCACGGAATGGTGCAGAAGGACCCCGATAGCGAGGTCATCCACGTCGTTGCCGTACGACTGGAGGATCACACGGGGATGCTCAGTCACCTGAGCGACGATTCGCTGTTGCCCTCGACCCTTGAAAAACCTGACCATGCCGGAAGCTGGGGGCGACCGCCCAACCGCCACCCGCGCAACGTCAAGATCATCCCCAAAAGCCGCGATTTCCATTAAGTTGTTCATCTTAGAGCAATTTCGATGAACCATTGCTGCCACAAAGAGCGGTTACAGGGGTCAGCATGAAACGGATTCTGATCAGCATCGCAGCGATTGCGGCAATCGCCACGCCTGCCGCCGCGTCCTCCCAGTCCCTCGAAGGCCGCTGGGCGAACTCCAAGCGCAGCGTGATCGTCGCGGTGGCCCGCTGCGGCGAAGGCTATTGCGCAACCGTCGATTGGGCGACAGCCCACAACCGGGAAAAGGGAGTCGCGCCCGGAACCCGCGTTCTGAGCGACCTTCGGCCCCAGGGGGGCGGCGTCTACAAGGGACGGGCGTTCGAGCCCAAGCGCGAGATCAGCGGGTCGGCGACCGTCCGCCAGGTCGGGCCCAATACCATGCTGGTGAAGGGCTGCGCAGTCATTGGCCTGATCTGCAAAGAGCAGCGCTGGACGCGAGTCGGCAGCTAGTCGAGCCAGTCGCTTTCGGTGGCAATGCCGCCGCCGAGCACCGTTTCCTGGACCGCCGCCATGTCGTCTGCCCAGTAACGGTCCGATACGAACCGCGGCGTTAGCTCGCGCACATTCGAGTGCAGCGCCTGAAGTTTCGCCGAAGTCTTGAG
>DATAKH010000041.1:0-7000 GCA_036261735.1 Sphingomicrobium sp. | reverse complement strand
CAGCCGGCCGCCCGCGTCGACACGGCCGAGGATCGGCCTGGGGTCAGAGGGAGCGCTGGCCATGGCCCGAAGCCAATGTTTCGATCGCCGAGCGATAGGCGGGATCGAGCCGAAGCCATTTGCGGGCGCTGTCCACGTCCTGCTCAGATAGCGAATCGAAGCCAGCAATTTCGCTTTCGGGGTCCGCCGCGACGACCTCCGCGAGACGGGCAATGACCTCCCCGGCAAGCGTTCGCGAGGAGCCGCTCATTCGAAGCAGCAAGGCCAGGCCTCCCGACCCGCCCGTGAGGTGCTCCCATGCGGGCTGGAACGAGATTCCGGCCGTTCGCCCGAGAGCCTCTCCAAGCAGCGAGGCTTCGCCATCGTCGAGAGCGGAGCGAATCAAGCTCTCATCGAGTCGCCCTGCCTCGCCAAGCGCATGAACGAGATCGAAAAGCCGCGCTTCGAGGCGATTACCCTCGTCGTGGCCGGCAAGCACGGACCGGCTGGCTGTCCCGAGCCGCTCGTCGGCATCGGCCGGATCGAGGCGTTTGACGAGATCGGTTCGAAGCGCGGCAGCGATTGCGTTCACGAGCACGACCGCGGATTCCGCCGACAGGTCGTCGAACAGGATCCGAGGCCCGCCAAACCGGTCGCGGCGGCGTCCCCTGGCGAGGATCAATGCCATTGCAGCCGCGGAAATCTCCGCATTTTCATCGCTGACCAGCGCTTGCAGGAAGCGCGGCCTGCTGCCCTCGCGGCCAGCCCTGAGCCCGGTGGAGATCCGCTCGTCCTCGGCGCGGTGGAGGAGAAGCCGGACGAGGTCGCCAATGTCGAGGAGACCGCTTCGGCGGAGCCGCTGCGCCAGTTGCTCGCCCTCGTCGTTCGCAGGCTCCAGGCCGCCAAGGCGCGACCTGAATTCATCGCCGATCGAATTGACGAGGTCGGCGAGCATCCCTGCCATCAGGGCACGTTCCTGCTCGGTCAGCCGGGCGCTTGGATCGAGAAAGAAGTCGAGCCTTACGGTCGGCAAGCGGCTACCGCCCGCGACACGCGCGGCAAACGCCCCACCGCCTTGATCGGCAGCGGCAACTGGCCATTCGACAGGCACCATCGCGCCCCTGATTACCCGGCTTGAGTTAACGCCGGGTCAACTCCGTGCCAATCCGATGGTTGACGTGCTGGACGAAGAAAAAGCTCGCCCCGGCGTAGATCGCGAGCGCGACAAGGTAAGATGTCCAGTGGCCCAAGGCAGCGAAGGGCAACGCTGCAAGGATCGCGTTGCGCCTGGAAACCAGCCAGATTTCGCCGGAAAACTCGAGCTTTTCGCGCTCGACTCGCGCGGCTTCGGCAAAGGCCGCGCCAGTGACAGCGGCGAACAGCGCACCCCAGCCTCCGCCGTGTCCCGCCTGCCACCATCCGAGCGCGATCAGCGCGGCGCCCGCGACAGGCCATAAAAGCCGCCGGGTCAGCGATTTCGCGGCCATCGGCTTGAGTCGAAGAGCGGCGAGACGGCGGGCAATCAGGCTCAGGGGCGAAGCAACGACCAGCAATGCGAGACCGACCCACAGCCAGCCGGTCGCGAAGGCAGCAACCGCCGCAATCGACAACAACAGTTCACCCTGGACGAAATTCTCTGGCCGAATGCGAGTTTCGACCAGCTTTTCGGTCGCGAGCTCCTCCACGAGCGGAAGCACGTAACGGCTCGCCCAATCGCGCCGCGAGCCCCTCGACGCGACGATCAGGTGCCGGTCCAGGTCGGCCAGGTCGTTCCTGCTCTCGGCAAGCAGCGGGTCGCCGGTTCCGGTCGGGATCGGGACCGTTCGGGCCCCGCCCTGGAGGCTCCGCCTCAGCAAAGTCGACTGAAGATCCCAATCGCCGAGGATTGCCGCGGTCGCCCCGAGCGTTTGCGAATCGACGGCCGCAACACCGGACCAGCGGCTTACCGCATCGATTCGCTCGAACTTCGCGTGCGCTTCGTCGTCGGGGACGGTGACGATGACCGGTTCCTCTTCGTCGGCAACGCTGGCGATGAGCTCGGGCGAAGGGGCGAGACCATCGGCGATGACAAGGACCAGCTCGCCCGCTCCGAAGCGGGTTGCCGCCTCGGCGGCGTCGCTGACAGTTGTCACCGCGATTCCGTCCTGCTGCAGTCGGCCAAGCACCTCGTTGAGAGCGATCGGGATCTGCTCGACGAGGACGACGATCGGCGCGGCGCCAGCAGCCGACGCACAGCGGACCTGATATTCGAGCAAGGTCCGGCCAGCGATCGGCAGAAGCGCGCGAAGCGAGCCTGACTCGTCCTCAAGACAGGCGGAGATCAGCGCTCCCACAGCCATTTGTCCCCTCCTCGACACACGCTCGCTTTCACTGCCGGTTCTAATCGCTTTCTTGCTCGAACAAAGGTGGTAAACTGCGGTCCATGACCGCAACCAGCCCCCATTCCGCCCCTCCGCACCATCCGGAGTCGGAAGCACCCGAGCCTGAGAGCGTAAACAGCGCTCCGGCGGGCGGCTTCGACCAGATGCAATGGGACGAGAGCCGCGCCGGCGATTCACCCGCGACGGCTGGGGGACGCACGGTCCTTGCCACCGCGCTGATCCTGCTGGCCGCTGCTTGGACCGCCTATAGCGCGTGGTCAGCGGGCCGTGCGCTTGGAAACGGACCACTGACGTCGCCGGAAATCGCGCAATGGGTTGCGGTCGCAACCGGTCCGCTGGCGCTGCTTGGCCTCGTATGGCTGATGTTCGGCCGGACCCGTCGAAAGGAAGCCGAGAAATTCACCCAGTCGGTCGTCGCGATGCGGACGGAGGCGCGATCGCTCGAGGCGATTCTCGCGGTCCTTTCTCAGCGGATCAACGACAGCCGATCCGAGCTGACAATGATCAGCGAGCATTTGATGAGCCTGGGCGACAAGGCCACTGACAAGCTCGGCGGGCTAACGCGCGAGTTCGACTCGAGCACCGACAAGCTGGTTCAGCATGGCCAGGCGCTCGACCGGGCGGCGGAAATGGCGCGGACCGACATTGCGGTGCTGCTCGATGACCTTCCGAGGGCCGAACAACACGCCGTCGCGATTTCGCAGCAGCTAAGGGGCGCGGCGACCGAGACCGCCGAGCGCGCCGCCCAGTTCGATGCGCAGCTCGCGGCCTTGTCGGAGCGCACCCGCGAAGCCGACGAAACCGTTTCCGCCGCGGCGCAGAGACTGGTCGCGCACCTGACCCACATCGAGAGCGCCGGAGCGGCCGCGGCGGTGCGGGTCGGTGAAGCGGAATCGGGATTTTCGACCGCCGTCGAAGCGCTCCTCGACCGAACCGGCACGACTCTCGATGAAATCCGTGCGGGCATTGACATCCAGGCCCAGGCCGTCACCGCGCTCGTGGAACAGGCGGAGGCCGGGATCGGTCGCGCCGGGGTGGATGCGGCCGAAGCGCTCGGATCAAACGTCAATGCGGCCAATAGCGCGCTAGAGGGCCTGACCGCTCGAGTTGCCGAGCAGGAGCGCGCGTCGCAGCGAATGATCGCGGACATCGACCGCGCTTTGGGCGAGCTCGACCAGAGGTTCGCGGCGCTCGCCGGGGCCGGAAACGAACATGCCGGGCGGTTCCTCGAAGCCTTGGGCAGATCTCGAGCCGAGCTTGGTGCACTCGGGCAGGAAACCGGTATCCAACAAGAGTCGGTCGACGCGCTGGCAGAGCGCACCCAGTCGCTCCAGGCGGCACTCGAACGGCTTTCCGCGACGGTGCGCGCCCATCTGACCCAGGCGCTCGACGAAGCGGGCGGCAAGACGGACCACCTCGTCAACGCGACGCGCTCGGTCCGTCCCGAAATCGAATGGATCCGCGACGCTGCCAGGGAGGCGGGCGAGCGGCTCGACTCGACCGGCTCCGCGATCGGAGAGCAGCAGGACCGGGTATCCGCGCTTCTCGGCTCGCTGGAGCACGGCGTGGGCGAGGCCGAAAACCGGCTAGCCGGCCTCGCGACCGCCATCGCCAGTGCTCAAGCCGAAGCGGCCCAGCTTACACACGAAACCGGACCCGAGCTCGTCCAGGCGATGGTGCAGGTGCGCGAAGCGGCGTCCCATGCCGCCGAGCGCGCCCGCGAAGCGATCGCAAGCGTCATTCCCGAAAGCGCCGAAGGCTTCAGCGAAGCCACCCGCGAGGCCCTCGAGCGGGTCATCCGCGAGAGCGTCGAGGACCGGCTTCGCGAGGTGGAGATCATTGCCGCCCGCGCGGTGGACTCGGCGCGCGGGGCGACCGACCGGCTGACCCAGCAGATGCTGATCCTCGGTCAAAGCGCAACCGCGCTGGAGCAGCATGTCGAGAAGCAGCAGGAAGGGGACCGGCAGGCGGACAGCGAAGCCTTCGCACGCCGCGTCGCTTTGCTGATCGATTCCATGCACTCGGCGTCGATCGACGTCGGCAAGATCCTATCCGACGAAGTCGATGAAAAAGCTTGGGATTCCTACCTGAAGGGTGACCGCGGAGTCTTTACCAGGCGAGCCGCGCGGCTGATCGGCGGAAGCGAGGCGAAAGCAATCCGGTCGCATTACGAGTCCGACGGAGAATTCCAGCAGTCGGTCAACCGCTATGTCCACGATTTCGAGGCGATGCTTCGTCGGGTCCTCGCCGAGCGCGACGGCGGAATGATCGCGGTCACGCTGATGTCGTCCGATATGGGCAAGCTCTACGCTGCGCTATCCGACGCGCTGGACCGGCGCCGCTAGCCGAAGATCCGCCGGTACAGGTCGAGATCGTCGGGGACGATCCAGCCGTAGACGTAATTGAGGACGAACAGGCCGGTCACGACCCCCGAGAGCAGCGCCGCGCGAAACAGGTGCTTCGGCAGGCTGAAGACATGCGGAGCGCTATCCGCCTGACCCCGGACGAGCTCGTTGCCGACTTCCTCGTCGGTCTTGACGCCGAACGGGAGCAGGATGAACGCGCTGCCGACGAAGAACAGGAAGTAGATCGCGAGTATGGACGTCCACTTCACGCGATCTCGACCCTCACCACCATCACCTCGACGATCGGCTTCTTCCCGGTCCATGCGGTGGCGCAGCGGCGGACGGCGAGCCGCACCGCCTCGCGCATTTTTTCCTCGTCCGCCTTGCCGTCGAAAGCGCGCTGCGCGGAATCCGTCGCGTCGGAGATGAAGTCGTCACGGTCCTCTTCTACGGGCACTCCGAACGGGCGGATGTGCGGCGGGCCGGCAAGCTTGCCGTCGGAACCGATCGGAAGAGCAACGGTGATGAGGCCGCCGACGCTGATCCGCCGCCGCTCGTTAACGGTCGCTCCGTCGGCGGGGAGGATGACGTCGCCGTCGAGGACCAGCCGGCCGACCCGGATTTCGTCGATCTTCTTCGGGTCTCCCGGGGCGAGACGGACGACGTCGCCGTTCTTCTGGACTACCGCCTTAGGCACTCCATGATCGAGCGCGAAACGCGCCTGTTCGGCCAAATGCCGGGCCTCGCCGTGCACCGGGACGATGATGTGCGGCCGGATCCAATCGTACATCGCCGCAAGCTCCGGGCGCCCCGGATGGCCGGAGACGTGGACGTGTGCCTGCTTCTCGGTGACGATCTCCACACCGAGGTCGGACAAAGCGTTCATGATCCGCCCGATCGCAATCTCGTTGCCGGGGATGATCTTCGAGGAAAAGATGACGGTGTCGCCTTCGCTGAGCTTGAGCTCGTGGCTGCCGGTGGCGATCCGCCCGAGCGCCGCCCTCGGCTCCCCTTGCCCGCCGGTGGCGATGATGAGCACTTCGCTTCGCGGTAGCCCCATCGCCTCCTCGAACGAAATCCGCTGTGGGAAATCGAGAAGGTAGCCGGTCGCCTGCGCAACGTTGAGAATCCGCTCCAGCGAGCGGCCGGCGACGCAGACCTGGCGGCCGGTGTCGACCGCGACTTCGCCAATTGTCTTCAGCCGTGCCGCGTTCGACGCAAATGTCGTGACCAATACTCGCCCCTTGGCCTTAGCCACCTGCTCGCGGAGCCCCGCGTGGACTCCGGCTTCGGAGCCGGAAGGTTCTTCCTGGAAAACGTTGGTCGAGTCGCAAACGAGCGCCAGCACGCCTTGGTCGCCGATGCGCTGCAGCGTCTCCGCGCTCGAGGGCTCGGCAAGCACCGGGGTCTCGTCGATCTTCCAGTCGCCGGTATGGAAAACGCTGCCGAACGGCGTTTCGATCAGGACTCCATTGCCCTCCGGAATCGAGTGGGCGAGCGCGACATAAGTGACCTTGAACGGCCCTAGCTCGACCGATCCCTCGCGGTCGATGATGTGGAGCGGGACGTGCCCGGTAAGCCCCTCCTCCTCCAGCTTCGAAGCGATCAGGCCGGCGGTGAAGGGTGTCGCGTAAAGCGGGACTTTCAAATCTTCGGCAAGGTAGGGAAGCGCGCCGATATGATCCTCGTGGCCGTGGGTGAGCACGATCCCGGCGAGCCGATCCTGCTGCCGCTCGATGAACTCGAGCTCGGGGAGGATGAGGTCGATCCCGGGATAATAGGTATCGGCGAAGGTCAGTCCGAGATCGACCATCAGCCACTGTCCGCGGCAGCCATAGAGATTGACGTTCATGCCGATTTCGCCCGAGCCGCCGAGCGCGCAGAACAGCAGTTCTTCTCCGTGAGTCATTCGCCCGCCGACAGTCCTTCGTACAGGAGACTCAACCCCTGTATCGTCAAATCGGGCTCAACAGCATCGAAGATGTCGGTCCGTTTGTCGAACAGGGCGGCGAGCCCGCCGGTGCCGACAACGGTAACCTTGCGACCGACTTGCGCCTTCATCCGCGCGATCAACCCTTCCATCATCGCGACATAGCCCCAGTAGATGCCTATCAGCATCTGGCTTTCGGTGGTCCGGCCGACGACGCTGTCGTCCGCGGGCGCCTCGATCGCGATCCGGGGAAGCTTGGCGGCTGCGTTGACCAATGCGTCGATCGACAGGTTGATTCCGGGAGCGATGATCCCGCCCTTGTAAGCGCCATCGCTGCCGACGAGGTCGAAAGTCGTCGCGGTCCC
>DATAKH010000039.1:0-9539 GCA_036261735.1 Sphingomicrobium sp. | reverse complement strand
AGCGCCAAGTTGAGCAGCGCGGGCGCGAAGGCGGCAGCGGTGAAACGGGTCAGCGAGTTGAGGATTCCGCTGAACAGCGACACCAGGCTGATGAAGATCAGGTAGGGGAAAGTGATCCGCGTGAGGTCGACCGCCAGCGAGAACTTCTCGGGGTCGTCGCGCCACCCCGACGCGATGAGTCCGACGAAGGCCGGCATCGCGATCATGAAGAGGGCGGTGATGACGATGAGGATCGGCACGAAAACGGCCTGGACCTCTTCGGCGAACTTCCTGGCTTCATCCAGGCCGCCTTCGCCATCGAGGCGGCGAGCGAACAGCGGGACAAAGCCCTGGCTGAACGCACCTTCACCGAACAGCCGGCGGAACAGGTTGGGGATCAGGAAGGCAAGCGCGAAAGCGTCGGCGGCCATGCCCGCACCCATCACCCGGGCGAAGATCATTTCGCGGGCGAAGCCCAGGATGCGGCTGACCAGCGTCAGTCCGCCGATGGTGCCGCCGGCCTTGATCAGGTTCATGCGCGCAAACCCGCTTCGGCGTGCGGCCGATCAGCCCTTGCTGGGACCATCCTCGGCCGGCTTGTCCGATGCATCGCCGATGGCGGCGCCTTCACCCTGCTGCTGCGCCTGCTGCATCTGGGCAAGATAAGCAGCTCCGAAATCGATCGGCTCGAGAAGGAGAGGGGCGAATCCCATGTTCTGGACCGACTCACAGATGATCTGGCGGGCGAACGGGAACAGCAGCCGCGGTGCTTCGATCAGGAGGAACGGTGCGAGCGCTTCTTCCGGGAAGTTGCGCAGGCCGAACAGCCCGGCGAAGGCGAGGTCGACGAGGAAATGGATCCCGTCGTTCGACTGCGCCTTGACCTCGATCTTGAGCACCACTTCGTGAACGTCGTCGGAGACCTTCTCGACGTTGAGGTTGAAGCCGACGTCGAGGCTCGGCTGGTCCTTCCACTGGAACACCTGGGGAGCGCCGGGGCTCTCGACCGACAGGTCCTTGATATATTGCGCGAGAGTCGCTGCCTGCGGCTCACTGCCATTGCCGTCGGAGCCGTTGCCCGCGCGGGTAGTATCCTCTTCAGCCATTCCAATCTCGCTCGAACTCGGGTGATGCGGACCCGGAGAAAGCCGGGCGCGTTATTGAATTGGCGCCTAGCAGTCGGCCAAATGCCGTGCAATGGCGGCCAACCGGCGGACGGGCCTTTGAATCTCCGTCGGCCGCGCATTATGTTCGTCTGGAATTGCTCTTGGATTGCACAATTTGACTGTCATCATCATCCTCGCGCTAGTGGCGCTATTCATCGGCCTGCGGCTCTACAGCGTGCTGGGCGAGCGGACCGGCCACGAGCAGCAGCCTATCCTGAAGCCTGCCGACCCCGACGCGCGAGTCGAGCGTCCGGCGGCGCCTGCCGCTCCGGCCGCAAAGGCGACCCCCGATCCCGCCGACCTCGCCTACCTGCCGACGGCCGGGCCCGGCGTCCGGGCGCTCCTCGCCGCCGACCCCGCATTCGATGTCGCACAATTCCTCGAGGGCGCGCAGGCGGCCTATCGGATGATTCTCGAAGCTTTCTGGAGCGGCGAACTCGACAAGCTTCGGCCGCACGTCGACGACAATGTCTACAAGGCGTTCGCATCGTCCGTCGAGCAGCGCACCAAGGAAGGCCTGATCCTGGACAACCGCGTCGTGGCCATCGAGCAGGCCGTCATTTCGGCAGCTTCGCTTGAGCAAACGGTGGCTTTCGTCACGGTCAGGTTCGAGGCGGACATCGCGGCGGTCACCCGCAACAAGGACGGCGAGGTCGTCGCCGGGTCGATGAGCGATGCCGTTCAAACGCGCGACCTGTGGACGTTTCGGCGCGACATCGCGTCGAGCGATCCGAACTGGCTTCTTGTCGAGACCGACGAGGAAGAGTGAAGGCCTGGCTAAGGGGCTTAGTCCTCACGTCCGCACTGTTGCTTTCCGCCTGCGTCAGCAGGCCCGTCCAGCCTCCCCCGACTCAGCCGCCGCCGGTCCAGCCTCAACCGCCCGTCAAGCCGCCTCCGCCGCCGCCGCCCGCCAATGCGATAGCAGCCGGAATCAGCCTTTCCGCGCCCGCGATCCTCAACGAAGCCGACGCCGCGGAGGCTCTCTCCGCGTTCCGTATCAGCTGCGGTTCGGTCGTGAAGCGCAACGACAAGTCGGGGCTGACCACCCCCGCCGACTGGGCGCCGGTTTGCACCCAGGCCGCCTCCGTCCCGCCGGGCGGTGCGTCGGCCTTTTTCCAGACCGCTTTCGATTGGGTTCGGATTGGCGACGGAAAGGCGTTCGCGACTGGCTATTTCGAGCCCGAGATTGCCGCGTCCCCCGTCCCGCTTCCGGGTTATGTGCCGATCCACGCGACTCCGGCCGACCTCACTCGCTGCGCCCTTCCGGACGGGAAGACCGGTCGTGGCCGCATCGATGAAACCGGCCAGTGCGTCTATTATTTCACCCGGGCCGAGATCGAGGCAGGAGCGCTCGCGTCGCGAGCGTCGGTAATCGCCTGGGCGGCCGACCCGATCGAACTGTTCTTCCTTCACATCCAGGGCTCCGGCCGGCTTCGCTTCCCCGACGGGCGCGTTGTCCGGATCGGCTACGACAACCAGAACGGCCGCGAATATGTCGCAATCGGCCGGCTCCTTCGCGAGCGTGGAATTCTGCCGCCGGGCGGCGCAAGCATGGAGTCGATCGTCGCCTGGATGCGGGCCAATCCCGAGCAGGGGCGGGAGCTGATGCGAGCCAACCCGTCCTACATCTTCTTCAAGGTGCTGACCGGACCCGGTCCGCTCGGAGCCATGGGACTCCCGGTAACGCCGCGCGCGACCGTGGCTTCGGATCCGAACTTCATCCCGCTGGGAGCGCCGGTCTGGCTCGGCCTCGACCGCCGCGAAGCGTGGGGGCTGTGGGTTGCCCAGGACACAGGGGGAGCGATCAAGGGCGCCAACCGCGTCGATACGTTCTGGGGCGCCGGCGAGGAAGCGCGGCGGCTAGCCGGAGGAATGTCTGCCAACGGGCAGGCTCTCGTCCTTATCCCGAGGGGCGCTGCCGCGCGTGCGATCGCTCGACGCTGACGAAAAGGCGCTGTGGGAGCGCGTCGCCGCGACTATCCGCCCACTGTCCCGGAAACCCTTTCAACCCAGCTCGGCGGTAGCTGAATCGCCGCGGCCGGAGGTACCGCATCCCCGCCCGTCCCGCGCATCTCGCCAGCCGTCACCGCCGGCATCCGCCGCCAAGCGGCAGGACCGCCCAAGCACGACGCTCGATTCCAGTTGGGACCGGCGCCTGCGCTCGGGAAGCGTCGAGCCCGACCGGATTCTCGACCTTCACGGGCTGAACCTCGATCGCGCCTGGGTTGCGATCGACCGCGGGCTGGAACGAGCGATTGCAGACGGCGACCGGGTCTTGTTGCTCGTCACGGGACATGAAAGGGCGGGCGATCCGCCGGTGCGAAGGGGCAAGATAAGGGCGGCCGTTCACGACTGGCTGTCGGCGTCGAGACATGCCTCGCACATTGCCGCGGTTCGGGGCGCGCATCGGCGCCACGGCGGGGGCGGGAGCCTTTACATTATTTTGCGGCGCAACCGCACCAACTCCACCATTTCTTAACCCTGACAATTTAACCCTGACGATGGAGCCGGATCAGGCCATCAGACAGGGCGCAATCGGGAATGCAAGCAGGCACTGCCCAGAAGGTCAGCAACGCCATCCTCTCCGGCGCAGCTGGCCTGGCCTCCTTCATCTTTTCGCTAAGCGCGCTGCTCTATATCACCGCGCTGAACGAGAAGATCGTCGCCGCGCTCGTCGCAGGCGCATTCTGCCTGCTTATCAGCTACATAGCCTCCGAACGGCCAAATAGCGAAAGCGCACGCGCCCTTGCCGCGCTCGGCGACCGGCTGCTCGCCGTCGAAGACGGAGATCTTGTTTCTCCAGCGCCTCCGATCGTCCGCGATACGATGCCCAAGGTCGCGGCCGCCGTGGACACGCTGTTTGCCGAAGTCCGGGCCTCGATCGAAAATGCGCACGCGCTGGGCATGTACGACCCCGTGACTTCGCTGCCCAACCGGCTTCATTTCCGCTCCGAGGCTGACAAGCTCCTCGGAGAAGCGCCAAAAGGAGCGAGGTCGGCAATGTTGTTCGTCGACCTCGACCGCTTCAAGAGCGTCAACGACAGCCTTGGCCACGCCCGCGGCGACCAACTCCTGATCATGGTCGCCAACCGCCTTCGGGTCGTCGTGACCGCCGAGCTGAGCGACAGCATCTCGCGCCGGCCTCTACTGGCGCGCCTCGCGGGCGACGAATTTACGATCTTCTTCCCGCAGGTCGATCGAGTCGATGACGTTGAGCGGGTGGCCCGGCGGATCGCGCTTGCCGTTGCCGAGCCTTTCGAGCTGTCCGGTCACAGCGTCGACATCGGCGCATCGATCGGCGTTTCGGTCAGCCCCGACCATGGCACCAGCGTCGAATCGCTGATGCGCGCGGCGGATATCGCAATGTACCGCGCAAAGTCCCGTGGCGGCGCCCAGCATTGCCTTTTCAACGACGATCTCGCCGCCGAGCACCGGCAGAAGATCGCGACTGAAAAGGCGCTGACCGAAGCAGTCCAACACGGCGAGTTCCAGCTTGCGCTCCAGCCACAGCTCAGCCTCGTGACGGGCGAAATCGTCGGAGCCGAAGCGCTCCTGCGCTGGAATCACCCGCGTGAAGGCTTGCGAATGCCGGCCACGTTCATCCCGGTCGCCGAGCGAACGGGCCTGGTCGCCGAGATTGGCGAGTGGGTCATCGGCGAAGTCGCCCTGGTGCTCGGGACCTGGCACCGCGAAGGGTTCATCCATCGATTGTCCTTCAACGTCAGCCCGCGCCAGTTGGACCGGATCGACTTCTTCGTCCGTCTTCGCCAGGCGTTCGTCGATCACAATGTGCCGCTGTCGATGATCGAGCTGGAATTCACCGAGAGCGCGGCGATGGAGGTCAGCGACGCGGTCCTCGGTGAGATCGCGGCGCTTCGCGAGGATGGCGCGAGAATCGCGATCGACGATTTTGGGACGGGATATTCCAACCTGGCGAGGCTTCGAACGATGCCGCTCGACAGGGTCAAGCTCGATCCGTCGCTGATCGCTGACATCGAAACTTGCGACAAGGCGCGGGTGATCGTCCAGGCCGTCGTCCAGCTGATCAAGGGCGTCGGCTGCGAAATCGTCGCCGAAGCCGTGGAGAACAGCGCCCAGGCCGACATCCTGCGAGCGATGGGTTGCGATACCGTCCAGGGCTACGCCTTCGGCGAGCCGATGTTCGAGCCGCAGTACCGGGCCTGGGTCGGCCGCGCCGGCGGCGGCGCCAGCCAGTCGGTTGCTTAGCCGACCAGCTCGGCCACGATCCGCCTGTAGATCTTCGACAAAGCCTGTACATCCTCGACCGCGGCGCGTTCGCCCACCTGGTGCATGGTCGCGTTGGGCAGGCCGAAGTCGACCACCGAGCAGAGCTTGATCAGGAACCGTCCGTCGGACGTCCCGCCGCTTGTCGAAAGCTCGGTTTCCAGCCCGGTCTCTTCGCGGATGGCGTTGACGACGAGGTCATAGAGAGGCCCGGGCGGGGTCAGGAACGCCTCGCCGGAGATTCGCGAGCGGACCTTGGCGCCGGGCGAGTGCTTGGCGGCGATCTCTTCGACCTTGCGCACCAGCTCGGCCCCGCTGTGCAAATTGTTGAAGCGGATGTTGAGCTGCGCCGTCGCCGAGCCCGGGATGACGTTGCTGGCGTGGGTTGGCGTGTCGATCCCGGTGAATTCGAGGTTTGACGGCGGAAATGCATCGGTGCCGTCGTCGAGATGAAGCTCTTCGAGCTCGGCGATGATCCTCGCCAGTGGCGGGATCGGGTTCTCGGTCCGTTGAGGGTAGGCGACGTGGCCCTGCACGCCCGGAACGTCGATCCACATGTTCACCGATCCGCGGCGGCCGATCTTCACAGTGTCGCCGAGGCGGTCGACGGAGGTCGGCTCGCCGATGAGGATCATGTCGGGTCGGATCCCGCGCTCTTCCAGCCAGTCGATGATTCGCGGGGTCCCGTAGGTGGAATAGCCCTCCTCGTCGCCGGTAATCAGGAAGGAGAGGGTGCCCTGCTTCTGCTCGACCTGCGCGACGGCCGCGACAAAAGCGGCGATGGCGCTCTTCATGTCATTGGCGCCGCGGCCGATCAGCACGCCGTTCTCTATGACCGCTTCGAAAGGACCGAAGCTCCAGTCGTCGCCGGCCGGAACCACGTCGAGATGGCCGGCAAAGCCAAAGTGCGGAGATCCTTCGCCCCGGATTGCAACCATGTTTTCAGTCGGGCCGTCAGGCGGCTCGCCCATCACCCAGCGATGGACGGTGAAGCCGAGCCTCTCGAGCGCGGCTGCGAGGACATCGAAAACCTCGCCGCGGGCCGGCGTGACACTCGGGCAGCGGATCAGCTCGCGGGCGAGCTCCACTGGGTCGATTGAAGCGATCATTGGGAGCGACTAGCAACCGGCCGGCATATTGCACAGGGGACGAGAGCGAATGCCGAAGCTGGACCTAGAATCGATCGAGCAGACCAACGGCACCGGCTATCCGCCGCCCTACGACAAGCCGGTCGCGGGCCGCTGGTACCGCCGCCTCGCGCCCGCGGGCGGGCTGACCGACATCGGCGCAAGTCATTGCGTGCTGGAGCCGGGTGCCTGGTCGAGCCAGCGCCACTGGCATGAAGGAATCGATGAGTTCGTCGTGATGCTCGAGGGCGAAGCCGTCCTCATCGAGGACGACGGTGAGACGGTGCTACGCGCCGGCGATTGCGCCGCCTTTCCCAAAGACGTCGCGAACGGCCATCATCTCGTTAATCGAAGCGAGCGGCGATGCGCGTTCCTCGCATTCGACAGCCGGTACGGCGAGGGCGACTGTCACTACCCAGACGCGGATTTGAGGTACGATGCTGGGCACGACCGCTATACGCGCAAGAACGGCACGCCTTACTGAGCCGCGGCGTCCTCGGTCTCATACTCTTCGATGACCCACGGCTCGTCCTGTGCCTTGTCGATCCAGTCGTTGACGTGGGGGTGGGAGAGAACCGACTTCATATATGCAGCCGCGAACGGCGGGACCTGCACTCCGTAGGTGATGAAGCGGGTGACGACAGGCGCATACATAATGTCTGCTGCACACCAGTTGCCGAACAGGAATTCGCCTGTTCCTCCGAACCGCGCCCGCGCCTGCGCCCAGAGCTGGAGGATCCGGTTGATCTCGTCGCGGACTTCGTCGGAAAGCTCCGCCGGCGGATAGGTGCGGCGGACGTTCATCGGCAATTCGCGGCGAAGGTTGAGGAAGCTGGAATGCATTTCGGCGGCCATCGACCGCGCCATTCCCCGCGCGTGCTCGTTGTCGGGCCAGAATTTTTCTCGCCCTGCGCGGTCCGCCAGGAACTCGATGATTGCAAGGCTGTCCCACACCACGCAATCGCCGTCCCAAAGAATCGGCACCTTTCCCCGCGACGGACCGAACTCGCTGCCGTCGCGGCGGCGGTCCCATTCATCGTCGTAGAGCGGGACGACGAGCTCCTCGAACTCCTCGCCCGATTGCCGGCACGCAAGCCAGCCCCGCATCGACCAGCTGGAATAAGCCCGGTTGCCGATGATGACCTTCATTGACGCCTTCCTTCGCAATGGCCGAGGCCCTAGGCATTCGCCCGTCCCAAGTCGAGCATCAACGGGCTTCGTCTGGTCACCGGATCCGGAATCGTCGGCGGACCCGTCGCGCCGTCGCCTTGCCAACCTGGGGGCGCGAGTCCATCCACCGCCGGTGGCGCGCAAACACCAGCCTCGACAACGCAGAGGGCCCGCGCAGATGGCTGGCTGGGTCCGCAATTGGCTCGGTCGAAGCGCGCTGGCCCGGCGGCTCGACCTTGGCCGCCGCGCCTGGATGCGCGCCATGCGGCCGTTTGCGAACGAACTGGGCATCGTCGAGCTGCCCGCTTATCCGCTACTCGCGGCGCGGCACCTTGCGAATTGCGATCTTTATCCGCTGAGAGAGGACCTATTGCGAGCGATGCCGCGGTCGGCCAACGTCGCCGAACTGGGAGTCCAGCACGGGGATTTTTCGCAAAAAATTCTCGATATTTGCGGTCCCGAAAAGCTTCACCTGATCGATGTCGACCTGGGCCACGTCGTTAGATCAGGAAGGTTCGCGAGCGAGATCGCGAGCGGCCGAGTCCAGCTCCACGAGGCCGATTCCGCAACGACGATCGAATCCTTCCCGGATGGCCATTTCGACTTCATCTACATCGACGCGGATCACAGCTATGACGGGGTCCGGCGCGATATCGCGGCCGCGCATCCGAAAGTCGCGGCGGACGGGTACCTGTTGTTCAACGATTACACATTCTGGTCCTCGGCCGAATGCATGCCTTACGGCGTCATTCACGCGGTCAATGAATTCTGCCTCGCCGAGAATTGGGAAGTCACCGCCTTCGCTTTGGGTCACCTGGGCTACAGCGACGTGGCGATCAGGCGGATTCGCGAATAAATCCGGCTAGCCCGGCTGCGCGGCAATCAGGCTTCCGCGCTTGCCAGCACTGCCGTTCGCAAGTCGGCAATGCCGCTTCCTGTGTCGCTGGAGGTCGTGAAGACCGTCGGATGCGCTGCCGGATGGCGCGCGGCTTCGGCTGCGACCCCTTCGTAAATGCGGCCAAGTGCCGACGCTTTCATCTTGTCGGCTTTGGTGAGGACGAGATGGTAGCTCACGGCGGCATCGTCGAGCATCTGCATGACCTCGCGATCGACAGGCTTGAGGCCGTGGCGCGAGTCGATGAGGACGAGCGTGCGCTTCAGCACCGCGCGACCGCGAAGATAGTCGTTCACCAGGAAACGCCAGCGCTTGACCATATCCTTCGGGGCGTCGGCGAAGCCGTATCCGGGCATGTCGACCAGCCGAAGCCGGATGGGATCGCCGACGTCGAAGAAATTCAGCTCCTGGGTCCGGCCCGGCGTGTTCGACGTCCGCGCCAGTGC
This sequence comes from Sphingomicrobium sp., assembly GCA_036261735.1. Lineage (GTDB taxonomy): Bacteria > Pseudomonadota > Alphaproteobacteria > Sphingomonadales > Sphingomonadaceae > Sphingomicrobium. The sequence goes on along the minus strand of DATAKH010000039.1, from coordinate 511 downwards.
CTTGCGGTTGGTAAGCGCGTTCAGCAGCGAGCTCTTGCCGACGTTGGATCGGCCGGCGAAGGCGATCTCCGGGAACAGCGGGTCGGGCAGGAATTCGAGGCCCGGGGCCGACTTCAGAAACTCGATCGGCCCGGCAAACAGCTTTCGGGCCTGCTCGGCCAGGTCCGGATCGTCGCCCATCAGGTGTGCGCCGGGTGGGTGTCGGACAGGTGGAGCCCGAAACGCCGGTACAGCCACCATTGCTGGGCGATGGTGAGGATGTTCGAAGTGACCCAGTAAAGCAGCAGGCCCGCCGCGAAGGGCGCCAGGATGAACATCATCACCCAAGGCATCAGCGCGAAAATCTGCTGCTGCGTCGGGTCCATCTGCTGCGGGTTGAGCTTGAACTGAAGCCACATCGTAACTCCCAGCAGGATCGCGAGGACTCCGATGTGGAGAAATCCGGGGGGCGTGAAATCGAGAAGCCCGAAGAGGTTGACCGGGGTCAGCGGGTCGGGCGCCGACAGGTCCT
>DATAKH010000038.1:0-2282 GCA_036261735.1 Sphingomicrobium sp. | reverse complement strand
ATCTCATCATCCCGACGAACTTTTCGAACAGATAGAAACTGTCCTGCGGGCCGGGGCTGGCCTCGGGGTGATATTGCACGCTGAATGCGGGTTTGTCGGTCAGCTCGATCCCGCAATTGCTGTCGTCGAACAGGCTCACGTGGGTCTCGCGGACATTCTCCGGCAGCCCCTCGCGCTCGACCGCGAAGCCGTGGTTCATGCTGGTGATCTCGACGCAGCCATCCTCCAGCCGCTTGACGGGGTGATTGGCGCCTCGATGGCCCTGGAACATCTTGCTGGTCTTTCCACCCACCGCCAGCGCGAGCATCTGGTGGCCGAGGCAGATCCCGAACAAAGGCTTGCCGCTCTCCAGCATCTCCTGAATCACCGGCACCGCATATTCGCCCGTCGCCGCCGGATCGCCCGGACCGTTGGACAGGAAGAAGCCGTCAGGCTCGTGCGCCATGATTTCGTCGAAGGTCGCGGTCGCGGGGACCACAGTCACGCGCGCGCCGGCTTCGCAGAGGTTGCGGAAGATGTTGCGCTTCGACCCGTAATCCACCGCGACGACGTGCGGGCGGGACTCATCGTCCCCGCCCAGTTCGTAACCTTCGCCCCACTGCCATTTCCCGCCGCTCCAGCGCTCCACCTGGAGCCGGCTGACCTCCTTGGCCAGGTCCATGCCCTCGAGCCCGGGCCAATCGGCTGCCATTTGCTGAAGCTTGTCGAGATTGAACTCCCCGTCCGCCCGGTGCGCCACCGCCACCGTCGGCGGCCCCTCTTCGCGAACCAGCTTCGTCAGCGCCCGCGTATCCACGCCCGCGATCCCGATCCGTCCCCGCTTGCGCATCCAGCCCGCAAAGTCCTCGCCCGCCCGGTAATTGGACGGAGCCGTTACCGCCTCCCGCACCAGGCAGCCGAGCGCATGCGCCTCGACCGCCTCCACATCCTCGTCGTTGGCACCGACATTGCCGATGTGCGGGAAGGTGAAGGCGATCACCTGGCGTGCGTAGGAGGGATCGGTCATCACCTCCTGGTATCCGGTCATCGCGGTGTTGAAGCACAGCTCGCCGACCGCTTCGCCCTCGGCTCCGAAGCCCTGCCCCCAGATCGTGCGGCCATCGGCGAAAACAACGACTCCCGTCGCGCCCGTTGGTTGGGAGGCGCGCGTGGGATGTGCGTCGGCCATGGGCTGGAAGAGCCTTCCGTGAGCGGTTGAACAGCGATGTCGCTAAGGCATCGCAGCTAGGGTGCGCCGCGGCTCGCGTCAACGCTGCAAATTGCGCGAAACCGCACTATCTTGGGTGTTTCCCGCCAAACGAACGGACGAACTATGATTCGCGACGACATCAAAGCTGCCACCATCACGGCAATGAAGAGCGGCGACAAGGACAGCGTCGGAACGCTCCGGCTCATGTCCGCGGCGATCAAGAACCGCGACATCGAGCTACGCACCTCCGACAAGGCGCCCGACGACGACGCACTCGTCACCGAAGTACTTCAGAAGATGATCAAGCAGCGCCGCGAATCGGCGGAAGCTTACCGCGGCGGCGGCCGCTCCGACCGCGCCGAGGCCGAGGAAGCCGAAATCGCCGTCATCGAGCGATTCCTGCCCAAGCAGATGAGCGAGGATGAGGCTCGAGCCGCCGTCCAGGCGATCATCGCCGACACCGGCGCTTCGTCGATCAAGGACATGGGCCGGGTAATGGCCGAGGTGAAGCAGCGCCATGCGGGCGAGCTGGAACCTGCTCGTGCGAGCGCTCTGGTGAAGTCGGCACTCAGCTAGACCGCAACTTTCAAATGAACGCGGCTCCGCCGCTTAGAAACGGCGGAGCCGAAACACATCGACGAAATGCCTATCTCGCGGGTGCGGCTTTCACTTCTGCCGTGGCTCCGCCGCCGGCCATTCCCGTCACACCGTCCATGACGAAGTGGTACAGGGCGATTGCGAGTGCGCTTGCAAGCGCGCCGGCAACACCGAGCTGGAGATTGGCGGCTACTGCCGTCAGTTGCGCGCCGACCATCGGAATCGTGCCCAGAGCAGCGCCGATTATCGGCAATGCGATCGCCGTTGCCGCGGCCGGCACGTAATTCTCCTTTGCCATGCCGATACCGGAGACAAGTCCCAGCGCGACAAGCACCAGGGCGGTGTTCAGTGATCCCAGAACCATGAAGCCTGCGACGATTGCCAGCAGGATGTACAGAGCGCGGGCGAGGCCGCTGATCTTGTCCAACATCGTGGATCCCCCTCCAATTGTCCCGCCAGGCCGGCTGGTGCCACCCTGTTTCGGAACCGCAACGAT
>DATAKH010000028.1:0-9112 GCA_036261735.1 Sphingomicrobium sp. | reverse complement strand
CCGTGCGAGCAGTGACCGAGCGCAGGTCGATCAACCCGCCGCCGCCAACTCCCGCGGCCACCGACTGCTGGGGGCCGAAGCCCGATTCGGCGGTGATGGTGCCGCCACCCTTGACGCCCATCGGAAGCACGGTCGGGTAGCGGATCTCAATCGTCAGGTCGTAGTTGCGCGGGCATTGCGCGTTGCAGGCGTCGATCTTGAGCTGGCCCTGGCGGTCGACCGCAAAGCGGGTGAACCGGCTGCTCCCTTCGAGGATCGTGACCCGGGCCGGGCCGGGGCGGACGATGACATTGCCGCCGCCGCGAAGCTCGATCGAACGGAAGGACGGGACGGCAACCGGCTCGGCGGCCGCGAGGGGGGCGGCGGCGAGGAACGTCAGGGGCAGGAGGACGGCGAGATGTCGCATGAGCTGGCCTTTCGAAGGTGACGCTACACCTGTAGCGCTACAATTGTAGCGCTGTCAATCAGCTAATGCGCGTCACATGGCCCATCTTGCGGCCGGGACGGTGATTGCCCTTGCGGTAGAGGTGAACGTGGGCTTCGGGCTCGGCGACCAGGCGCGGCCAGCCTTCGATCTCGTCGCCGAGCAGGTTTTCCATCACCGCCGACGAGCCGACCCGAGCGGTCGAGCCGAGCGGGAGGCCGCAGATGGCGCGAATGTGCTGCTCGAACTGCGAGGTGACCGCCCCCTCGATCGTCCAGTGGCCGCTGTTGTGCACGCGGGGTGCGATCTCGTTGACGATCGGACCGTCTGCAGTGGCGAAGAATTCGACGGTGAGGACTCCGATGTGGCCCAGGGTTTCGGCGATCTTCGTCGCAACCGCGACTGCTTCGCCGTGGTGGCGCTCGACGGCGTCTCCGGCGGGGACGGTCGAGCGGCGGAGTATCCCGTTCTCGTGGTCGTTGAGCGGGAGGTCCCAGGTAGCGATCGCGCCGTCGGCGCCCCTCGCCAACACGACCGAGAATTCGCAGTCGAAGTCGATCCGCGCTTCGGCGACCGCCGGCTCGCGGCCGATGGCGTCCCAGGCTTCGACGACCGAGCCGGCCTGCTGGGCCCACGCCTGGCCCTTGCCGTCGTAGCCGAGGCGGCGAGTCTTGAGCACCAGCGGGGCCCCAAGCCTGCGCTCCGCCTCAAGCGCGTCGGCTTCGCTATCGACCCGCATCCAGGGGCCGACCCGGGCGCCGGTGCCCTCGATGAATTCCTTTTCGCGTCCGCGATGCTGGCCGACCTGCAGCGAAGCGACTCCCGGGCGAAGCTTCGAAGCGATGACGTCGAGCGACTTGGCGGGGACATTCTCGAACTCGTAAGTGGCGACGTCGACGCCGTCGGCGAAGCGGCGAAGCGCCTCGACATCGTCATAGTCGGCGCGGGTGAAGCGCGCGGCAACGTCGGCGGCGCAGGGCGACTCGCCGGGCTCGAAGATATGACAGGTGTAGCCGAGCTGGGCGGCGGCGACGGCAAGCATCTTGCCGAGCTGGCCGCCGCCGATGATTCCGATGGTGCCGCCCGGAGCGATGGTCATTCCGGCGTTTCGGCGACCGAGGCTGTCTGGCTTGCGCGGTGCTCGTCGAGCCGCCCGGCCAGCTTGGGGTCGGCAACCGCGAGGATCGAGGCGGCGAGGAGCGCGGCGTTGACCGCGCCCGCCCTGCCGATGGCGAGCGTTCCGACCGGCACCCCCGCGGGCATCTGGACGATGGACAACAGGCTATCCATGCCCTTGAGCGACTGGGTCTCCACCGGGACTCCGAGCACCGGGAGGGTCGTCATGGAGGCGGCCATCCCGGGCAAATGGGCGGCACCGCCGGCGCCGGCGATGATCACCTTGAGCCCCCGCTCGCGCGCGCCATGCGCATAGTCGTAAAGCCGCTTGGGCGTGCGGTGAGCGGACACGACCTTGGTTTCGTGGGCAATTCCGAGGCTGTCGAGCATCTCGGCGGCATGGCGCATCGTCTCCCAGTCGGACTTGCTGCCCATGATGATTCCAACCTGGGGCCCCGCCACTCGTCAATTCCCATCTGCTTCGCCGAAGCGGCGGTTTAGGAAGCGATTCGCCTGTTCGCAATCAGGACAGCCGATTCGTGCAGATTTCACGCGGCGGCGATTCTGGTATCCCGGCGCCGTGATGCAGGGGGATGCCGAGTCGCTGGACATGGACGCGCAAGCCGAAATCGCGCGCTTGAAGGAGAAGATCGCGCAGCTTGAGGAGCGCGTTCGGCATCTGGACGAGCTCGCCCACCAGGACCCGCTGGTGCCGGTCCCCAACCGCCGCGGCTTTCTTCGCCAGCTCGATGCGCTGATCGGCCGGGTGAGCCGCTACGGCGAAAGCGCGGCGATGCTGTTCGTCGACATCGACGGATTGAAGCAGATAAACGACAGCCTCGGCCACAAGGCCGGCGACGAGGCTTTGGTCCAGGTCGCGAACACGCTGACGGCCGGGGTTCGGCGCAGCGATTGCGTCGCCCGCCTCGGCGGCGACGAATTCGGCGTGCTTCTCGCCCATGCAAGCGAGGACAGCGCCCGCGAAACCGCCGAGCGGCTGACGGCGCTGATCGACGAGCGCGACAGCCAGTGCGACGGCAAGCCGCTGCCGCTCAGCGTCGCCATCGGGATCACGATCATCGGTGCCGGCGACACCGCCGAGCAGGTGATCGCCCGCGCCGACCGCGCGATGTACGACCGCAAGTCGGCGGCGGCCTAGCGCTCGCTCAGATAATAGGACTCGCGGGCGCTGAGGTCGTCATTCAGCTCGTAGACCAACGGTTCGCCGGTCGGGATTTCGACCCCGACGATGTCGTCGTCGCCGACGTTAGACAGATGCTTGACCAGGGCCCGGATCGAATTGCCGTGAGCGCTGATCAGCACCCGCTCGCCGCTCTTGAGTGCAGGTGCAATCGCTTCGTCCCAATAGGGAAGGACGCGCTCGATCGTGTCCTTTAGGCTTTCCGTATCGGGAACGTCGACGCCCGCGTACCTGCGGTCGCCGGCGACGTCATACTCGCTTTCGGCCTCCAGCGGCGGCGGCGGGATGTCGAACGAGCGGCGCCAGATCTTGACCTGCTCGTCGCCGACCTTGTCGCGCATCTCCTGCTTGTTGAGGCCGGTCAGCCCGCCGTAGTGGCGCTCGTTGAGCCGCCAGTGCTTGCGCACCGGAAGCCACAGCCGGTCCATCGGTTCAAGAGCCAGGTTCAGGGTCTTGATCGCCCGCGTGAGGACGCTGGTGAAGCAGATGTCGAAGTCGAAGCCGTGGCGTTTCATCAGCTCGCCGGCTGCGCTGGCTTCGGCGACGCCCTTTTCCGACAGGTCGACGTCCCACCAGCCGGTGAAGCGGTTGGCGAGGTTCCACTGCGACTGGCCGTGGCGGAGGAGGACGAGGCTAGGCATCGACCTTTTCGGCCTTCGGCCTGTCGGCGGTCGCGGTCTTCAGATCCGGAAGGATGGCGTGCAGCGAGTCCATGCAGGCGGCGGCAAGATGCTTCGACCGCTCCGGCGACCAGCCGTAGACCGCGTCGGGGAGGTCGAAATTGTCCTTGAACGGCATCTCCAGCGTCATCGATACGCAGCCGTAGCGCTCGGCCAGCTGGGTGGTCGACATCGACATATTGGCTTCGCCCGGCTTGGGAATCTCATAGCCCTGGCGGGTCTGGAAATCGGGCGATACCCGCTCGAGCGTCTCGCTGAACAGCTTGAACAGTCCGGTCTGGCGGTCGGTGAGCGAGGGAATGCCCTCGAAACCGGCGAGGAAGTTTGCCGGGATCGCCTCGTCGCCATGCACGTCCATCGCGAAATCGACGCCCGATTCGTCCATCGCATTGCGGACCCACAGCACTTCCGGGCTCTTTTCCGCCGACGGCGCGTGCCATTCGCGGTTGAGGTTCACTCCGACGGCGTTGGTGCGAAGATGGCCGCGGCGCGAACCGTCCGGATTCATGTTGGGCACGACACGGAAGGTGCACTCCCTGCGGAGCACGCGAACCACGGGATCGTCGAGGTCGGTCAGTTTTTCGAGAGCGCCTTCCATCCACCATTCGGCCATCGATTCGCCGGGGTGCTGGCGGGCGTAGAGCCAGACGTTGAGCGGCCCCTCGCCCAGGGTCAGGCAGTCGATGTCCTGCCCGTCGAGCGACTTTCCGAGCGACGAATAGGTCACGCCCGGAAGCGAGGCGACCGAGGTTACGAGATCGTGATGCCGCTCCATCGAATAAGGCGCGAAATACGCGATCCAGACGACGTCGGCGTCCGGAGCGAAGCGGATGGTGAGCGTGCCGTCTGCGTAGCTAGTACCGTCGATCCGGAGCCATTCGTCCCGGTCCGACGAAACGCAGGCGCGATAGTCGGGCCAGCCGTGCGGGTAGGCGGAGCCGCCGCAATTGACGATCCGTAGGGTCACTTCGCAGCCCTTTCCGCCGGCGACGCGGAAATAGAACCATTGGTAGAAGTCGGACATGTGGTCCTTGACGATTTCCAGGTCGGCACTGTCGCCGCCCTGTTCCAGCACGCGGATATTGCCGGCGTCGAACGCGCTCGAAATTGTGAGGGTCATGGAATCCTTGAGAACTGCGGTTGCAAGTTGCGGAGGCTGATAGTGCCAGGCCGCCGGTCAGGCAAACCCGCCCGTTAACCCTCGCGCGGTCTCCACTCCGGACGGTGTCGGTTTTGGGCCGAGCTGCGGCGCTCGTCTCGGCTCATCGCCACTGCGGCCCGAGTCGTCGTAAACGCATGAGCAAACCGCCTGCGACAGGTCGTTGCACTTGGGCTGGCGCCGTTTCGGCTCCTCGAAGGAATGTTCGATGCCCCGAAATGCGCCCCGCATGAGCCCCAAGGCCCATGCCCTTGCCCACCCCAGCCGACAGGATCACGACCGCCGCGAGGGACACCCCTCCGGCTCCGGAGAGCGTCGGCTGCACTGCCGCTTAGGGAGAGTTGAATGATCAAGCACGGTACGACCGATGCCACTCTGCTGTGGTCCCGCACCGACAGCAGCACCGCCATTTCCGTCTCGCTCAGTCCAAAGCTGTACGACGCCTTCCCGATCGACGGAGTCGGTGACTTGAAGCCGGTGAGCACGACCGCAGTCCTCCTCCTGACGGCCGACAGCGTCGGCGACGACATCAGCACTACCCACAGTGTCTCGGTCGACGGCGACCATGTGGTGTCGACGATCGACACCCTCGGCGACCAGGACTTCTTCAGGGTCGAACTGGAAGCCGGAAGGACGTACGAAATCGGCCAGTATCTGGTAACCGGCGGGCCCAGCGGCGTGCCGCTGTCCGATGCCTATTTGGAAATCTACGATTCCGCCGGCAACCTGCTTGCTTCCGAGGATGGCGGCGGGCCGAACACGCCCTCCGGCCTCGACGCCCTGATGACTTTCGCTCCGCAGGCGAGTGGCACTTATTACATCAATGCCCGCGCGTTCGACCAGGACGGCACGAACGGAACCACCGGCGATGCGGTCGGCGACTACGAGCTGTTCGTCGACGACGTTACCGACCAGCCGCACTACGTCCCCTATTACGACATCAACAGCCCGCTTCATTCGATCGACTGGGGAACGCAGGTGGACCGCACCTCCCGCAACCCCGACGGCGAAGAAGGGCCGCGAGTCACCGGCAATGCGTTCACCGGAGTCGGCTGGAACCCCTATGGAATAGAGGGCAAGAACGTCATCACCGTCTATTTCGCGAAGGCCGGCGACGTCTTCGTCTCCGAAGACCCGCTCAACCCGGGCCTGACCACGACGATAGTCGCCAAGGGAATGGCGGACTGGGAGAAGCAGGCGTTCTGGAACGCGCTTCACCTTTACGAGGACGTCGCCGACATCGTCTTCGTCGAGGTGAACACGCGAGCAGAGGCCGACTTCAAGTTCATAACCTATATCGGAACCCCCGGGGCCGGCGCATCGCTTCTGGGGCGGATGAGCCCGCCGGGCGAGGACAATGAAGGCCAGGCCGAGTTCAACGCCGGCGACGTCCGCTGGACCGAAGAAGGGCTTCAGCCCGGCGGCTTCTATTTTCCGACCATCTTCCACGAAATCGGCCACGGCATGGGAATGGCGCACCCGCACGACGATGGCGGCCAGTCCAGCGTCATGCGCGGAGGCGGCGGCGGCACTGCGGGCATCGGTGGCGGGCTGGGCGACTTCAATCTCAGCCAGCAGGTCTATACCGTCATGTCGTATAACGACGGCTATTCAAGCTCGCCTTATGGCCAGCCCCGATCCGGAGGAATCACCGGCGCCGAGGTCGACCATTATGGCTGGGTCGCATCGCTGAGCCCGCTCGACATCGCCGTTATTCAGGACAAATATGGAGTCAACGAGGATACCGCGACCGGCGACGACACCTACCTGATCAAGGACTTCAACGGCCCCGGCAACTTCTATTCCTCCATCTGGGATGCGGGCGGAACCGACGTCATCGCCTATGAGGGCGCCGGCGACGCCAATATCGACCTTCGGGCGGCGACGCTCGCGTACGAGGAAGGCGGCGGCGGCCGGGTTTCCGACGTCTGGGGCATCTATGGCGGCTTCACCATCGCCAACGGAGTCACGATCGAGAATGCCCGAAGCGGGACCGGCAACGACACGCTGACCGGCAACGAGGCGGCGAACCGGCTCGAGTCCGGCGCCGGGAACGACAGCCTGGCCGGCAATGGCGGCGACGATGTGCTCGTCGGCGGTGCGGGAAGCGATGTCATGACCGGCGGAGCGGGTGCCGACCTGTTCGTTTTCACGAGCGACGGAGACAGCACGCCAGGAGCTGGCCGGGATATCATCACCGACTTCACGCAGGGCAGCGACGTTATCGACCTGTCGGAGCTGAACGCATCCACATTCGTCGGGTCGGCACTGTTCTCCGGCAATGCCGGCGAAGTGCGCTTTGCGGCGTTCGGCGGAGCGACGATCGTCGAGCTCGACTCCAATGGCGATGGGCTCGCCGACTTCCAACTGGAGGTGCAAGGACAGGCTGGCCTGTCGTTCGCTGACTTTGCCGGCCTCGAGATCGACGGTACCGCCAGGACGGCCGGCGGCGGCGGAGGCGGCAAGAAGCTAGGCCACGACAAGCCGGGTAGCGGTTCGCTGGCCGTGGGGTACGACGATGGGCTGACCTCCGGTCCGCTGGCGCCGGAGCACCACGAGGCGCACTACGCATACGACTATCTGTGATCGTCGGCGGGCGAGGCTCGACACACTCGTCGCGCCTCGCCCCAGGCGATGACCGGCGCGCCGTGTTTGCCGGGAATTAACATATTTTCTCTAGGTCGGTCCGAGCATCACGAAGGACGCTCGAGACGTGCGTAAAGCGACAAGTACGGCAGTTCACCTTGCAAGCAGTCACGTCATCGTCACATGCGCGACGCTGGCGGCAATCATCCTTTTCGTCGGGCTCGGCAGCCAGGTCATTCCCTCGGCGCTCTCGGGCGTGCCTCTGCCGCCCTCTTCGAGCATGGCCAAGGTCGCCTTCCTCCTCAACATCGCGATCATCCTGTTCGGCTGGCGGCGATCGAAGGACCTGGCCGAGGCGCTGAAGGCATATGAGGAGGCGCAGAGTGCCGCCAATCGCAACGCGAACACCGATTCGACCACCGGGCTCGACAATCGCCGGCAATTCGTCCGGGCGCTTGCCGAAGCAGTCGGACGGCGAAGCAAGGGCGCACTGCTGTTGCTCGATCTCGACCACTTCAAGCGAGTGAACGACCTCCACGGGCATTTCGTCGGCGACGAACTGCTTCGGCGGGTCGCGGGCATCCTTAGAGAAGCAGCCCCGGACGCTCAGTCTATCGCGCGCATCGGCGGCGACGAATTCACCGTGCTCCTGACCGAGGCGACCGCGGCGCAGGCCGAAGCCGTGGCTTCAGAAATCCTGTCGGCGCTTCGGTCCCCTGTCGAGGTCGACAACACGCGCGCGCAGGTCTCTACGTCGGTCGGGCTGGCCACGCTCCAGGGCTGCAGCAGCGGCGAAATGGTGCTCCGGCGGAGCGATGTCGCCCTTTACGCCGCCAAGGGCCAGGGCCGAAATCGCCTGGCATGGTTCGACAAGGAACTGGAGCGCGAGCTGTCCGAGCGCATTCAGTTCGAGGAAGACCTCCGCAGCGGCATCGAACGCAGCGAGTTCCTGCCGTTCTTCCAGCCGCTGATAGACCTCAACAGTCGCGAGCTCGTCGGCTTCGAAGCGCTGGCAAGGTGGGACTCCCCGACTCGCGGCTTGCTCGACGCCGAGCGGTTCATCGAGCCGGCAGAGCGAAGCGGCCTCATCGGTCCGATCGGATTCATGGTGTTTGAAAAGGCGCTGCAGGAAGCCGGGAATTGGCCCGCCCACCTCAAGCTCGCGGTGAATATCTCCACAGCCCAATTCCGCGACCACACGCTAGCGGAGCAGATCGTCAAGCTGCTCACGGTCCATGGCTTTCCGGCAAGGCGGCTGGAGCTGGAGATCAGCGAGGCCACCGTGCTCGAAAACCGCGAACAGGCGCTGGCCATCGTCGGCAGCCTCAGGAACCTCGGAATCAGCATTTCGCTCGACGATTTCGGGACCGGCTATGCGTCACTTGCGCGCGTGCAGGAACTCCCGCTGGACAGGATCAAGATCGACAAGAGCTTCATCAACGCGATCGTGAAGAGCGACCGCACCGCCGCGATCGTGGAGACCATCGCCAATCTCGGCCATACGTTGAAGGTCCCGATTACCGCGGAGGGCGTGGAATCGGAGCGCATTCGCGAGGCGCTCGATGGCCTCGGCTGCACCGAAGCGCAGGGATGGCTGTTCGGCCGCGCGATCTCGGCCGAAGCGGTGCATGCCTTCCTGAGCGCCAAGGATACCGCAGAGATGTCGGAACGGTTCGCAAGCTCGGGAGGGCGATCCGCGCGATTGAAGTAGGTCCGCCCGGAACTCCGCAGCCGGCCCCTCGTAGATGTTCCCGAGAATTCAATCAGGAAGGAGCTTGCCGGTGCTCAGGGCCATTGGCTGCATAGTCTTATTCGTCTTCGTCATCGGGCTATTGGTCGTGTTCGGGCTGCTCGACGCGATCTTCTGAGCCGGCGCTCATCGAGAATGCTGGCGCGAGCGACGCCGCTTCGCTAGCCAACGCCAATGCCCAAACTCCCAGTCCTGG